>VAYK01000146.1 GCA_005884985.1 Actinomycetota bacterium
AAAGAGCGACTTGACAAGAACCGGTGTCAGACACCATTTGGTGTCAAGGGTCGAATTTGCCGAGAGTGGAACTCTTGGTCGACAGCTAGCCGATCTTGGCGATGGTCGCGCGATCGGCGTCGAGCACCACAGCCGGTAGCGGCGCGAACTCGAGCGGTGGGCCGAACCTCTGGCCGGTCGTCACGGCGTAAGTCAGGAACGCGCTCAGCGCCGAGGCCCTCGGCGAGCTGTGCGGGACGATCGCGTACGTGAACGTCGAGATCGGGTAGGCGCCGGGCGCCGAGGCGGGCGGATTCGTGATCGAGATCGCGTTGTCGGCCGGCACGCTCGTCACCGACCTGGCCGCCGCCTCGATGCTCGGCACCCCAGGGACCGGGAACTCGCCCGCCGCGTTTTGGACGAGCGCATAGTCGAAGTGGTTCGCGAAGACGTAGGAGATCCCGAGATAGCCGATCGCGCCGTCGTTGCGTCCGAGGTAGGCGGCGACGCCGTCGTTCCCTCTGGCGCCGGCGCCGGCCGGGAAGCCGATCGTCGTCGAGGCGCCTTTCGTCCTCTTCCACACGGGGCTGACCTTCGAGAGGTAATCGCTGAAGGCATAGGTGTCGCCGCTGCCGTCGCTGCGATGGACGGGCGCGATCGCGGTCGCCGGCAGCTGCACGCCGGGGTTGAGGCGTCTGATCGCGGGGTCGTTCCATTGCGTGACCGTGCCGAGGTAGATGCCGGCGAGCACCCGCCCCGAGAGCCTGAGCCGGCTCGGCGCGCCCTTGACGTTGTAGGCCACCAGCGTCGCGGCCAGGGCCCACGGGACCTGCAGGCAGCCCTTACACGCTGAAGCCTGGTCCGGCGTCAGCGGGGCGTCGCTTGCGGCGAAGTCGACGGACCCGAGCTGCGCGATGCCCGTGCCGGAGCCGACCGCGCCGTAGGTGACCGTCACGCCGGCACGCCGCTGGTAGTCGAACGACCACTTGGCGACGAGCGGCGCGACCAGTGTGCTGCCCGCTCCGACCAGCGTCTTGCCTTCGCCCTTGCCGCCCCCGCTGCCGCAGCCAGCGGCCAGGAGCGCAACCGCGAGCATGAGGGAGCGAGCCTTCACGGGCCGCGAAAGGTAACGGTCGGGTAACGGTGAGTACGATCAGTGAATGGAGGAAAACGGGTCCGTCTTCCGCGTGGCGTACTACGAAGCCGGCGACCGGCGTCTCGCGCGTGCGGGTGCCACGCTCTCGCGGCGGATCGAGAAGGGCAACGGCATCTGGCGCCTCGAGCTGCCCCGGCTCGGCGGAGAGAGCCTCGAGCTCGAGCAGGCCGGCGACCCCGGCACACCGCCCGAGCGCATCGTCGACGCAATCCCGGCCTTCCTCCGTGGAAGCGAGCCGGAGCCGGTCGTCCGGCTGCAGGTGGCGCGGGACGACGCCGACCTCCGTGCCGGGGTGCTCGAAGGACTGCAGGCGGGCGAGCTCGGCACCAGCGACGGGGCGGTCGACGACAGCCTCGCCTCGAGTCGCGACGGCGACGCGTTCCCTCTCGACCCGATCTGGCGGCTGCGCGTCGTGCTGGAACGGCAGTACGCGCAGATGCTGCGCCACGACCCCGGCGTCAGGCTCGACCTCGATCCCGAGGACGTGCATCGCATGCGGGTGGCCGTGCGGCGTACCCGCGCCGTCCTGCGAGCGGCGCGGCCGCTGCTCGACCCCGAGTGGTCGGAGCCGCTGCGCTCGGAGCTGAAGTGGCTGGGCGGATCGCTCGGGCCCCGACGCGACCTGGACGTGCTCATCGAGAGGATGCGAAAGGAGATCGCCGGCCTCGACCCGCCCGAGCTCCAGGCGGCCGGTCAGCTGGTCGCGCTGCTCCGAAAGGAGCGTGACCACGCGCAGGATGTAGCCGTGGAGGCCCTGTCCAGCGCCCGCTACTTCCGCCTCCTGGACGAGGTGGAGTCGGCCACGCGCGGCCCGCGCGTCCGACGGAGCCAGATCTCGTTACGGTGGCTCGCCCGGCGCGAGTTCAAGCGGCTACGCAAGAAGGCCCAGCGGCTGAGCTGGGCGTCGACCGATGCAGAGCTGCATCGCGCGCGAATCCTGTGCAAGCGCACGCGCTACGCGGTCGAGCTGGCCGAGCCGGAGATGGGCAAGCACGCGAGGCGCGTGGCGGAGCGGGCCGCTTCGCTGCAGGACGTGCTCGGGGAACACCAGGACGCGATCGTGGCAGAGGCCCGTCTGCGCGAGGTGCTGGCGAGGGCGCCGGGCTCGGGCGCGGCGTTCGCCGCGGGCCGGCTCGTCGAGCGCGAGCGGGCGCGCCGGACGGCGGCGCGGGCGGCGCTGCCGAAGGCCTGGCGGAAGCTCGACCGCGCGGCAGACCGCGCCTGGTCTTAACCGTACGCTGTCGCGCTCTCGCGGAAGAGCGCGAGCGCGCAGCCTTCGCGGACGCCGCCGGAGGCGACGCCGAGCGGCAGGCCGATCCGCCTCTGCGCCTCGGCGAACAGGATCGAGCCGGCCAGCAGCGTGGCCGCCCGCTGCGGCGCGAGCCCGAACCGCTTGGCGATCTTCGCGCGCTGCAGCGACGCGAGCCGCTCGATCGCCGACTCGAGGCTCTGGCCGTCGAGGACGCCGCCTCCCGTCAGCTTTCGGAGCGCCCTGGCGGTGCCGCCGGTGCCGAGCCCGAGCAGCGCCATCGGCGGAACGATGGCCGAGAACGCCTCCGCGGCCTCGGCGCGCGCCGACTCCAGCGCCTCGGCGGCGGGCGGGTCGCCGGTCAGGAAGCGCTCGGTCAGCCGCATGGAGCCGAGGTCGACCGATCGCACCCAGGCCGGGCCGGACTCGAGCGTCCCGACCACGACCTGCGTCGAACCGCCCCCGATGTCGCAGACGGCGACGCTCGCGGGCGGCTCCTCGAGCGCGGCGACCGCGCCGTCCCAGGCGAGCTCCCCCTCCTCCTCGGCCGAGAGCACGCGGGCCGGCACGCCGGCCGTCTGGGACAGCAGCTCCGCGAACTCGTCGCCGTTGGCGCTCTGCCGGCCGGGCGAGGTGACGACGATCTCGACCCGCTCACAGCCGAGCCGATGGGCGCGCCGCGTCTGGGCCCGCGCGATCTCCGCGGCCTGCACGCACTTCGGCGAAGTGATGTAGCCATAGCGCTCGACCTCCTCGCCCAGGCGAAGCGCCTCACGCTCCTCGCGCACGGACACCACCTGCTGCCCGGACGGCCCGGCGACGAGCAGGCGGAGCGTATTGGCTCCGACGTCGATGATCGCGACCCGCACCCGCCTCATTGTGTCCGGGAGGGCGGTCAGACAATCATCGTCCGCGCGGGACGGCTGCGGCTCGCGCCCGCGCGCGGGCTCGGCGCATGAGGGCGCCGTGGAGGCTCTGCCCACGGCCGCCCTTCTTCGACTTGACGCGGCTCCAGGAGCCGTCGGCGCGCAGCGTCCATGAGAAACGGCTGTCGGCCATGATCGAGTCGAAGGTGCGGGCGAGCTCGCGCTGGGCGCGCGCGTCCTCGAGCGGGACGAGGATCTCGATCCGGTGGTCGAGGTTGCGGGCCATGAGGTCGGCGCTGCCGAGCAGATACGTGCCCTCGCCGTCGGCCTCGAAGATGTAGAAGCGGCTGTGCTCGAAGAAGCGGCCGAGGAGCGACCGCACTCGGATGTCCTCCTTGCCGCCGCTCACCCGCCGCGGGCGGAGCGTGCAGGTCGTCCGCGCGAAGATGTCGATCTCGACCCCGGCGTCGGCAGCCGCGTAGAGCTCCGAGACGATCTCCTGGTCGGCGAGGTGGTTGACCTTGAGGCGGATGCGAGCGTCCTTGCCCTTGGAGGCCGCCTCCGCGCACCTGCGGATGTGCCCGACGAGGCTCTCGCGCATGTTGAAGGGCGCGACGAGCAGCTTGCGGAAGCGCTTGGGCCGGCCGAAGCCGGTCAGGTAGTTGAAGAGGTCGGCCAGGTCGGCGGTGCTGTCCGCGTCGTCGGTGAAGAGACTGAAGTCCTCGTAGAGCCGCGCCGTGACCGCGTTGTAGTTGCCGGTCCCGATGTGCGCGTAGCGGCGCAGGCC
Organism: Actinomycetota bacterium; assembly: GCA_005884985.1. GTDB lineage: Bacteria > Actinomycetota > Thermoleophilia > Solirubrobacterales > 70-9 > AC-56. Next base: position 4,038 of record VAYK01000146.1, read on the forward strand.
GTCTTCCTCGCGCCGGATGACCAGGGTGCCCTTGGCGTGGATCTTGAGGCTCGGGAAGCCGTAGACGACGTGGACACCGGCCGACTCGAGCGAGCGCGCCCACTCTATGTTGCGGCGCTCGTCGAAGCGCGCCTTCAGCTCGACGAGGCAGACCGTCTGCTTGCCCTCCTCGGCCGCCTCCATCAGGGCCGGGACGTGCGGCGAGTCGGCGCTCGTCCGGTAGACGCTCGTCTTCATGGCGAGGGTCGACTGGTCGCGCGCCGCCATGCTCATGAACGCTTCGAAGGTCCCGGCGAACGAGTCGTACGGGTGGTGGACGAGCAGCGGGCCACGGCGGATCTCGTCGAAGATCTCGCTCCCGTCGTCGGCCAGGAAGCGACGCGGGACAACCGGCACCCAGAGGTCCTCCTTCAGCTCGGGACGGTCGAGCGCGACGAACTCGAGCAGGTCGTCGAGGCCGAGCAGCCCCGGCACCAGGTAGACCTGAGCGTCTTCGATGACGAGCCCGTACTTGAGCTGCGC
>VAYK01000025.1:0-1595 GCA_005884985.1 Actinomycetota bacterium
GCCCGCAGGTTATCGCCAAGCACTTCACGGAGACGGGGGTAATGGAGGGTCGAGATCACGATGGCGCGTGTTCCGGGGACCGCCGAGCGGCTTCCTGCACAAAAAAAGAATGCGCCTCATGAGGAGTTCCAGACGAGCAAGAAGGCGTCCGATCCCGGTACCGCGATGGTCGAAGCCATTCGCACAGGCCTTCCGCCTGGCGTCGATCTCGATGTTCGACCAGGCCCTCCAATGGGCAGAAATCGGCAGAAGCGCCGCCGCAAGGGCGCACGGGTCGGAGCAGGTGTCCAAGCGGTCGGACGGAACATCGCTTGACCAAGCCATAATCGAGACCCCGGGCCGGTAGCTCAGTTGGTCAGAGCAGCGGACTCATAATCCGTCGGTCGGTGGTTCGAATCCACCCCGGCCCATCGCATAGGCAAGCGGAATGCGCCGCCGTCCGGGGCAGGCTCTCGGGCGAAGTGAGAACAAGGGCGATGGAAGGTGCTGGTGCACCTGCTCGCGCTCGCCTGCGGGATCGTCGGAAGGGGCTTCCGCTCTGTCAACCTGGCGGCGTGTTCGATCTGATCATCCTCGTGGTCTCGATCGGGGTTGTGGACTCGCTCAACCCGTCGACGGTCGGGCCGGCGCTGTATCTCGCCACCGCCGAGAGTGCCCAGCGGAGAGTCGCCGGTTACACGCTGGGGGTGTTCGGCGTTTACCTGCTGGGTGGGGTTCTCGTGGCTCTCGGCCCCGGGCAGCTTCTGTTCGCGGTGCTTCCCCGCCCCTCCGATTCGGCAAAGCACGTGCTGGAGCTGGGACTCGGAGCGGGAGCGCTCGGACTTGCAGCCGGCCTCTGGTTCGGCCGCGATCGCGTTCAGCGGACCATCCGCCGCGGGGACCAGCGGAGCGCTGGGGCTTCGGTTGCGCTCGGCGCGGGCATCTCGGCAATCGAGCTTCCGACGGCCTTTCCCTACTTCGCTGCGATCGCCGCAATCGTCGGATCCGGCGCGGCATTGCCCGCGCAGATCGGGCTCCTGTTCCTGTTCAACGCAGCATTCGTGGCGCCCCTCCTCGTCATCCTCGTGATTCGCAGTTGGGCAGGCAGGCGGGCCGAGCGGATGCTCCTCTCGTGGAGAGGGTGGTTCCAACGGCGCGGCGCCGTAATCCTCGCTGCCATCGTGCTCGCCGCCGGCGTGGCGCTGATCGCGATTGGTGCTGTCGGCCTTGCGACCGGCTGAGTTCTTGTCCCGGGCGTCAGGCGGCGCCGGGTTGCTCGCCCGCGACCAAGGTGCTCACCGCGCGGGTACGCGCAACCAGCACCGTTCCGATGACCATCACGACGAGACCAGCTATCAGCACGCCCCCGCCGAGCTCCGCCGTACTGAGGCGCTCCTGCAGGAACAGCGGCTCAAAGGCGACGGGCAGGAAGGTCTGAACGGCCGTCGAGATCGGCACCACGATTGTCGCCTCGCGTCGCTGCAGCGCCGTCATGCCCGTGAGCGTCGCGACGAGGCCGGCCACGATTGCCACCCCCAGCCACAGAACGGCGTTGGCGTGGTGCCCTGTGTTTAAGTCGTCACCCATCAGCTTCGTCGCGATGTTCGTCGCAGCGA
>VAYK01000025.1:1603-5021 GCA_005884985.1 Actinomycetota bacterium
TTCGTCGCAGCGAAGCCGCAAGCTGAGGCCAGGTTGGGTACAAGGGCCGTGTCGAACCGGGTGCCTCGCAGGGGAAACGGAACGAGCGAGGCGAGCACCAGCGCCGCGATCACGCCAACCACCGCCACCGCCCCCCGATGGGTCTCGCTGTGACTCGGTGCCCCCCATGCGACGAGCGCCGTTCCGCCGATGATCGCGATCACCCCGAGCAGGGTCACGGCTCGAACCGGCTCACCGAGCATTCGCGCTCCAAGCCCCAGCAGGACCAACAGCCCAACCGCGAGCGTCGGTTGAACGACGACGAAGGGCGCGTTCGCGAACGCGAGGATCTCGAGGGGGACGCCAAGCCCTCCAAGCATCAGACCGATCAGCCATCGCGGGCGCTTGATCAAGCGGACCAGCAGGGCGGCGCGCAACCCCTCCGCTGCGGGAGCAACGCGCGCCTCGAGCGCCTGCAACGCCAGGCCCAGGTTGAAGAGCACTGAGGCGGCGATCCCAGCCGAAAATCCCAGCGCGAACATCACGCCATTCTCGTTGTTGTCCCTAAGTTCCGTCGATTCTGTGCGCGATGTCAGGCATAAGATCGCCACCCTGCATTGGCGAACGTCCCGCAGCTGGACCACATAGTCGACCGAGGTCCGGGGTTGGGGTATGGGTCGCCAGTTCGAGCACGGCCCAGGCGCCGTGTGGATTGAGGCTCGGGGCGCGGACCTCGCGGACCTCGCCGAGATAGACGGCAACGCGGCCAGGTCCAGCGCAGCGGACGTCAAAATCGCAGCGCGCAGCACCGGCGAGGCGTTACCGACGCGGCCAGCGCGGTCGGCAGCATCGCCAAGAGCGCAACGCAGTCGGTCGCCAAGCGAGCGGGCGCGTCGAGCACAAGGGCACGACAAGGCCTCGAAGCACTGACGTGAGCTGACGCGGGGAAAGCAAGGAAGGCTTTACGAGCCGTCGCGCCCCCGGACAGCGCCGACATATTCGCCCGGCCTCAACCGTCGACAAAGAACGATTCGAGCGGACCGAGCAAACGGCGCGAGTGACGCGAGACGGCCGGGAGGCGCACCAGCCTGTGGGTTAGCGGCTGTTGGTTCTCGCGTCGTCGGAGCTGCTCGACTGCGATTGGACACCAGACGTTGTCAATGAGGTCGGTGGGATCACGCTCGTGGACCTCGTCGAGCGGCATCTCCAGGTGCTCGGCCCAGAGCCGCTCGCGGGTCGCGGTGGCGAGCGCGACGTCATTGCAAACGATGTTGACCTCAGAGTCGTTGAACAGCGAGCGCTCGTTGAGGTTCGCAGAGCCGAGCGTCAGCCACTCGTCGTCGACGATGCAGATCTTGGCGTGTACGTAGACGGGCGTGGGATCACCCGAATCATCCTGGGCATAGATCGAACACGCGAGGAAGCGCCCGGCGCCATCGTCCATGTTGGCTAGCTCGCCCGCCTGGCCACGGGTGACGTCGGCGCCGTTGTTGGCGCGTACGGGCAAGAGGACCAAGAGGCGAAACCCCTTCGAGGGTGGCCTCACGAGCTTGTCCGAGAGCACCTCGATGACCTCCGGTGACCATAGGAACTGGTTTTCGATGTAGATCAGGCGCCGGGCTGCTCGAAGCGCGCGGAGATAGGCCTCGAGGATTCGATAGTCGCCGCGGGGAAGCCGGTTGTAGATCCCCTGTGGGACAGTGCGGATGAGCTGGAGCGTGTGCTCACCGGCGGGCGGCGGCGGCGCCGGCGATCCCGCCCAGAGGAGGATGCGGACCGGAATCCGCTCTGCCGCCTCGGCGAGAACGTCGCGAAGCGGCTTCGCTTCGCAGTCGCGTTCGAGCTCGAAGTCGGGGCTGGCAAACCACCCGGTTATATGAACGTGTGATTTCGCGGCCTTGATCGCCTCCGCCATCGCAGGTAGCGCGGTCTCGCCGTCGATCAGGATCTCGAGCGAGCACCTAGACCGCGGCTGCGGCTCTCCGGCGCACCATCGGCCCTTGTCGGGAGGATCGAGCGCTTGCTCCCAATCGACCCTGCGAAGCCGGCGAAGATGGTGCGCGCGTATCGCACGCTCGGTCGCCCTTCCCAGAACGCGATCGATGCGGTCGATGAGCATCAGCGACAAGCTACTCGTCAGCACTTGACCGAGTCGATTTCCTGCTCTGATCCGTTTCGCGCGGCCGGAGTTCGTAGACGAATGCAGCGGGTGCGTCGAGGGGAGCACCGGCCGCCTCTACCGCTACCCCGCATCGCAATCACCCACGACGACGACATCGTCGCCCGCGTCTATGAACTCCAGAGGCTCCATCACGAAATCCCCCCAAATCCGGCTGAAGTGTCGATCGCTCTCGCGAAGCCCCTCCTCCCTTCACATGGAACGGGTCTATTTCAGGTGGGAGCGCCGTCTGGGGGGCAAGCGACGCCCCCGGAGGGGACAACCCCTGAAAGCCAGGCGACCCCCTCAGTCCCGCCTTTCGACCGGCGCTCGCCCGGTCCCTTTCGACGGCTGTTACGCCAGCTTCTCGGCTACGTCCCCCGCCTCGCCATGCTTCTCGATGAGCCAGAAGTGCGGGTACTCCTCGACCACCACTTCGAGGTCGGCGGCGACGTGGCCTGGCGCCACCGCAAAGCCGTTCGGTCGCGAGCGGACGTCCCGCCACTCCCTTCCAGACAGCGGGATGCGCTCACCGCAGTTCACCCGCCAGCACTCACACCGGAAACCGGCTGTCGGATGGCCGCTCTTCATCCACTCCGCCTTGCGCTCGTTGAGGTCCCGGCACCAGTCCTCGTTGTAGGCCATGCGCTTCTCACGCGAGCCGAAGAGTGGCTGGGGGGAATCGGCCACCGGCCAACAGTAACCCCTCGGTGGCTCCGCAGGAGTCAAATTCCGCCGACTGGGGAGGCATCGAAGGAGGCATTGATTCATACAGGAGAAGTGCCGACGATCCGCTCCCTTCTTCACGCCGGTCAACCCGCGTCCGTTGCTAGGCCCGCAAGTCGGGCCGCAATGCCTCTCTTCGGGCTCTACCACGGGGTTCGCGTAGGGTCGAGCAGCGCTCGGCGCGGTTCGGTCGCTGCGGCCGCAGGCGCCTGTCCACGAGCTCGCGGATCTCGGTCACTACCCGCACCTCGAGGACCCGCCGCGCGTCGCCGCTGTTGTCCGCGGGCTCGCCGCCTAAGAAACCGGCCGCCTCTTGCCACGCCTCCTGCCCGGCCCATCAGAACAGCGAGCATGCCACCCGCGGTGCTCTGCGGGCCGGTGGGTCAACGGCCAGGTGATCTACGCCCGCCGCGTGTTGGGACTGGAACCGATGCCAGGGAGCTGCCGTGACCTCGGTTGCGGCAGTTAGCTCATCCGCCGATAGCGCCACACGCAGAGCGGAATGGAGATCGCCAGCAGCCCGCCAATCCACGCCAATGCGCCCGGCAGCGAGTC
>VAYK01000147.1 GCA_005884985.1 Actinomycetota bacterium
CCGCTGCCGACGAGCGCAGCAGGCTTGCCGTCCTGGCCACCAGATCGTCGAAGTCGAGCGCCGCGCACCGGGCCTTGGCCTCGCCGTAGCGCTGCAGCACCGCGTTGCCGAGCCGAATCAGCGCTATCGCGGCATCGAGCAGGGCGAGCTTGCGCCGCTCCGCGTCGAGCGCCAGGAACGCACCCTGGGCCCGCGTCAGCAGCGCATGCGCGCCTGGATGCGCGGCCACCAGCCCCTGCGTCAGCAGGTTCTTGCGCGGCTCGCCGCCAGTCGTGAGGAAGACGCCGCGCAAAGCGTCGATGCGGCCCGCCGGCCCCGCCCGCAGCACGGCCGCTATGCGCTCGGAGGCCTTGATGTCGTTGGCCGAGCCCGATGTCAGAACGCCTTGCAACCGCCGCAGCTCCGCATCGGACAGCAATGCCACAAGCTGCTCGTCGAGCTCCGCCATGCGAACATCGGCGCCGAGCCCGATGGCACGGCGGTAGATCTTCTCCGCCTCGACGAAGCCGTCATCGTCCTCGTCCTCGTCGTCGAGCCGCACGGCAGCGGCGAGCCAGTCCTGCTCGCGCAATACTCCCAAGAGCAGCTGATCGAAATTGCCGTCGGTGGCGTAGGCTACGGCCGTGTCGAGCGCACCGGCGAGCGGCGAGTCGGGCGCCGCGGTCGCCTCGGCCAGCATCTCGTCGGCGGCTTCGGCCAGCAGCTGGTTGCGCTCGTGCTCGTCGAGGATGGCGAAGCCTGGCGGCACGCCGGCTTCGAGCGGGAAGCGCTGCAGCAGCCGCTCGCAGAAGGCGTGGATGGTCTGCACCTTCAGCCCGCCGGGCGTCTCGATGGCGATGGCAAAGAGCTGCCGCGCCCGTTGCATCTCCGGTCCTGTCGGCGCCCGGTCGAGAAGCTCGGCGAGCTTCGCCTTGAGCTCGGCGTCGGGCATCGTCACCCACTCGGCAAGCCGCGCGAACACGCGTTTCGACATCTCCGCCGCGGCGGCCTTGGTATAGGTCAGCGCCAGGATGCGCTCGGGCAGCGTGCCGTTGAGCAGCAGGCGCAGCACGCGCATGGTCAGCACGTGCGTCTTGCCGGTGCCGGCGTTGGCGCTGACCCACGCCGACGTCGCCGGGTCGGCGGCGGCGGCCTGACTGCGCTGCGTCTCCTCGAGACGCGCTTCGCGCGCAACTTCCAGCTTGGACTTGCCGAAGAGGCCCATCGCGCTACACCTCCTCGTCGGTCTCGGCCGACCACTCCGCCACGCGGGCGAGGTGGGCGTAGTCGTCGTAGCGATAGGTGAAACGGGCCCGCCGCAGGGCGCGGTAGGGCGTGGCCGCGTTGTCGTAGGCGGCGATCAGTTTTTCCAGGCCTTGCTGCGCCGCGCGTGCCAGCTGGGCGACGTCGCCGTTCTTCAAGGTGCATTCCTGTCCCGGAGGCTCGCCGCCCGAGCCCGAGATGTATCGCAGCTCCGCAACTTTGGCCGCGGGAAGCCCAGTGAAGCCGCCCGCCGCCGCGATCGCCGCCTCTAGCGGCAGCTGCGGCGCCTCCCCCTGCGTGGCGCGGCTCGCCAGGTCCTTGATGTTGCCGCCGGTCTTGTAGTCGGTGATGATCAGGCCCGCCTTGCCGACATCGATGCGGTCGGCGCGCGCCGTGAGCATGAAGGGGCCGGCTGTGCCCGCGAGCACGAGCGAGCCCTCCACCTCGGCGAGAATTCTGTCTACGCCCTCGCGGCGATTGTGCTCCGTTTCGGCGAACCAGGCGGCGAAGCGGGCAAAGCGCGGCGCCCAGAAGGCGGCGACGCGCGGCGAGCCGGTCAGCTCCGCCAGCCCGGCCTCGGCGAAGCCGACGAGCTCGGCACAAACGTCGTCAGGCAATCGCTGCGGAAAGCGCGCGGCGAAGCGGCCGAGCGCATCGTGCACGATCTGGCCGCGCAGCGCCGCGTCGGGCTGGCGGCCGAGCATGGGCAGCGGCTCGAGGCCCAGAATGCGCTGGGCGAATATCGCGTAGGGGTTGGCGATCCATTTCTCGATCGTCGTCACGCTGAGCCTGCGCGGCCTGAGATCGAGCGCCGGGCGCGGCTCGGGCGCACGCACGGGCCTCACCGGGCCAGCCAGCGCATTGCGCCCCTGCGCCCAGGCGAGCCACGGCTGGTCGCATTTCGCCGTGTGGCCCAGGCCGGCGAGCAGCGCCTGCAGTCTCAGCAGCCAGCGCGACGGCACCGTCGGCACGCCGTCGATCTTGGCCGCGCGCGTGAGGTAGACTTGGGTAACGCCCAGCAGGGATGTGAAGATGTGCGCGGCATCGCCGATGCGCTCCTCCGGCGCCGGCAAGCCGAGCGCCGCCCGCATCGGCCGGTTGAGCCAGGGGCCCGGGTCGGCGGCCTGCGGCCAGGTGCCCTCGTTGAGCGAGCCGAGGATCGCCACGTCGGGCTGCTGCAGCCGCGACTCGTAGGGCCCCCAGATGGCGATGCGCGGATGCGCGGCCCCGCGCGGGAGAATGCTCTCGTTGGCGACGAGGCTGCGGTAGAACTCGGGATAGTCGGCCGCGGCCATGTCCGGCGCGGGCACGTTTCCGTCGAGGAGGGTGGCGAAGAATTTGGCGGCCTGCTCGCCGGCTTCACCCTGCCACAGGCTACCGGCTTGCCCATCGCTCCCGGCCCTGGCCAGCGCCTGGGCCGCCTCGACATGGGCCTTGGCGATCGTGCGCAGCGCCGCCTTGGCTGAAGACTGAAACAGCGCCCCCAAGGGGCGGACGATCCGGCCCAGCTCCTTCACCAGCTTCCGCGCGGCCTGCCAATCGTCACCCTTCAGGTTGCGGACAACGCGGTGCCGGCGCTTGCCCTCACGCATGTCGGCCTGCGCCCGCTCCAGCGCTGACGCCACGCCGTCCAGCCCCTGGCCGAAGTAGGGCGTGCGGAAGGCGGCGAGCTCGAGGGCGCGCACGGCGCGGCGCAACTCTACCGTCGGCATGCCGAGCCTGCAGAGGGGGTGCTTCAGGAGGCAGACCAGCGCCACCGGCTCGAAGCGCTTGGCCGCAGCTTCGACAGTGAGATCGAGCAATGCACCGACGGCGGTCTTCGCGAACGCCTGGCCGGCCGAGTCGTCGACCCGCAAGCCCCATGCCTCTAGCCTGACGGCGACGCGTCGCGCCAGGGGGCGGTCGGGCGTGACCAGCGCCGCCGTCCGGCCCGACCTCTCGGCCACCTCGCGCAAGATCAGCGCGATCGCCTCCGCCTCGTCCTCGGCGCTGGGCGCCTCCAGAATGGCGACGCCGGCGACAGCCTGTGCCATCTCCTGCTTGCTGGCTTTGGCCGTGAACCGATGCCAGCGCTCGGTTGTCCTGGCCGGCCGCAAAGCCTCGCTGACAAGGCCCGCGCGCTGGTGCTCAACTGTCGTCGGCGCGAGACCGGGGAGCGGCAGCACGTCCTCGCGCCGCGCCTCTAGCGCATCGAGGAGCTTCTTGAGACCGAACTGCGGATGTTCGGGATGCGCCGGTACGATCGTTTGCCAGCTCTCCTCGTCGAGGCCCTGGTCGAGCCCCGGCAACACCAGCGCGCCGTTGGGCAGGCCGGTCACGACCCGCAAGAGCTCCGTCACGGCGGGCACGCTGCTCATCACGCCGGCGACGATCACCGGCGCGTCGGGCGGCGTCTTGCGCCACTGGCTCGCCTGCGCCAGCACCTGCTGCTTGTCGCGCTGCATCTTGGATTGACGCCCGCCGGTGACGGCTGGCCAGCGCTCGGTGACGATCCTCAGAAAATCGAGCGTCGTTTCCCAGTGAGCCGCCAACGTGTCGGGGACGAGGGCCTGCATCTTCGCATAGTCGACGTCCTCGATCTCCATCGCATCCATGAGGCCCGCGAGCTCACGCGCAAGTCGGGCCGCCTGCGCCGGCGTGCGTGCGGCCGTCGGCCTGTATTCGCCGATATCCGCCTCCGGCCCGCGACCGTCGCGCTCGGCGTCTGCCCAACGCTGAACGAGTACGGCCAGAAGGAGCTGGCGCTCGATTTCGCCGATGGCCGGCGCCGCCTCGCCCACGCCGCCTGCAAATTCGAGCGCGCTGGTGAAGAGGGTCGGCTCCTCGCCCGAGCCGATGATGGGCCGGATTTTCGGCAGCAGCATCGCGCCACCGCCACCTGCCGCGAGGAAAGCCTCCTGCAGCGCCCGCGTCGCCCGCCGCGTCGGCAGCAGCAGGGTCACGTCGGCAAGCTGCATCGGCGCGGGCCGCACCCCGCCGGGGATCGGCAGATTGCCGGCCAGCAGCGCCTCGGCGAGAGCCGTCAGGAACGGCCGGCCCGGCGGCACCGTATAGATGCGCCGTACCGGCCGCACGGCGGCGCCCTTTCGTTTTCTTTCAGCTTCGAAGAACACCGCTCAGGCACCGCTCCGATTCTGCCAGCGCATCCGGCGAGCCGACGTGCATCCACACGCCCTCCATGCGCATCCCGTAAGCGCGCCCCGCGGCGATCGCTCTGCTCCACACCAGGTTGAGCGAGAAGGCGCCGTCCGGGCTGCCGTCGAACAGACGCGGATGCGCTACCGACACACCCGTGAACGCAAACGGCACCAGCTCCTGCTCGACCTTGCGGCGGCGGATGCGGCCGTCGCTTTCCAGGGCGAAATCGCCGCGCCCCTGGTAGCCGTGGCTCGCCGAGGCGACCGCCAGCAGCATCAGGCAATCCATGCGCGCGTCGTCCCAGGCGCCAGCGAGGCGAGCCAAGTTGGAGCCCACGCCCTCGATCCACACCGAGTCGGCGTTGTGGATCAAGAAGGGACCGGGGCCCAGCCGCGGCAACGCCTTCTTGACGCCGCCGCCGGTATCGAGGAGCGCCGCCCGCTCGTCGGAAATCTCGATGGTCGGGGCCTGCCGTTTTTGCAGATGCGCTTCGATCAGGTCGGCCTTGTAGCGCACATTGACGATGGCGCGCGCCACGCCGGCTGCGGCCAGGCGATCGAGCGCGTGGTCGATCAGCGCCTTGCCGTGCAGCATCACCAGCGGCTTGGGCAGGCCATTGGCGGCCGGCGCCATGCGCTTGCCGAGGCCCGCGCTCAGCACCATCGCCATATTCAGTGAGACGACCATCCCCGCGATCCTTGCCTCCGCCTCACCGCAACAGAGTTTTACCCCGCACGTCCGGCGGGAAGTGCCGGTCGTACCACGCCTGGAGTGCCGCGAGTGCCGGCGCCCGCAGGTTGCGGGCAAGATATCCCCAGGTGCGCGGAATATGCTGGAGATACTGCGGCTTGCCGTCCCGCTCGAGATCGGCATAGGCCGCCGCAAAGGCCGCCCGGTCGAAGGCCGGCTCGCGCCTTGCGATCTCGGTACAATAGTGGGCGAAAAGCTCCGCCTCCAGCTCCTTCGGCACGGTCACGCGCGCATCTTGCAGGAGCGACACCAGGTCGAACGCGAAGTGCTCGTTGAGCGCATCCTGGAAATCGATGATGCCGACCCTGGCGATGCCCTGGCGCTCGGGCAGCCAGAACAGGTTGGGCGAGTGATAGTCGCGCAGGAACCAGCCGCCGGGGAGCGCGAGCATGCGGTCGAGAACCGGCGCCCACAGCGCGCCGAACTCGGCGCGCACGTCTTGGGGTACAGGCTCGCCCGAGAGCGCCGGCCAATACCAGTCGAGCAGCAGCTCGATCTCGATCTCGAACGCATCGCGATCGCGCCGCGGCAGCGTGTAGCCGGTGCCATCCGGGAGGGGCAGGCTTGCGGGCACCGGCACGGCGCGTAGCGCGATCAGCGCATCGACCGCGGCGCGCCACAGCTGGAGCTGCGAAGCGCCGGCGGCAATCTCGCGGCCGAACGCGCGGTCGCCCAGGTCCTCGACCAGCAGCAGCCCCTTGTCGAGATCGAAGGCCGGCATTGCCGGCGCGCTCAGGCCGGCTCCCTGCAGCACCGCACCCACGGCCATGAAGGGGCGCACCATGTCGTCGTCGGCCAGATGGGCGATGCGGCTGTAGGGCTTGTCGTCGCGGATCGGCGGCCCGTCGGGCTGGTGCGGGGCATCCATCAGCAGCACGGTCTCCCGCCCGCGCACGAGCCTCGCATAGCTGCGGGTCGAGGCGTCGCCCTGCAAATAGACGATGCGGGCGCCACGCCACTGCGGTTGGCGATCCAGGAACGTCATCAGCTCATCGATGCGCCGCACGTGCGTGCCGGCCCCGCCGATGCCACGCATCGTTACGCGCCGGATCGCCGGATCGGCCGTCTCGGACAGCTCGATCTCGTAGCAGCTGCCCGTCGGCAGCGCGCCGACCCGCTCCGGCCACTCGATGATCGCGGCGCCGTTCTCGGCCGCCTCCTCGAGCCCGAGCTCATGGGTCTCGTCGGCGCTGGCAAGGCGATAGAAATCGTAGTGCGTGATGGTCAGCCGCGG
>VAYK01000148.1 GCA_005884985.1 Actinomycetota bacterium
CCTGCGGCGAGCGGGCGTCGCGGTCGAGCACGTGCCGGCCCCTGGCGAGCGTCAGGCGGCACTCGCGGGCGGCGACTATGGATCCTTCCTGCGCCGCCGGCTGGGGCTGGTCCTCGCCCAGCGGCCGCGCTTCCGGCGCGCCATGGCGGTTGGCGAGGTGCCTGACGACCTGCTTGCAGCGACCATGGCCCGACCCCGCCGCCGCGCCCGTCTTCTCGGCTGAGAGGCGCGATCGGCCCCTCCCTGCAGGGGATCGGTGCTTGTACCCTTGCGGGGGATGGAGTCCTCTACGGGCACCAGGGCGCCGCCTGAGGCGACGTCGAGCACCGATGCGCGCCCGGACCCCGGCGCCGGGGTTACGCCAGCGCGCGCCCAGCCCGGCGCGCTCCCGAACCTGATCGTGATCGGGGCGCAGAAGTGCGGCACGAGCGGCCTTCACTACTACCTGAGCCTGCACCCCGAGATCTCGATGTCGAGGCCGAAGGAGCTCAACTTCTTCATCGCCGAGCGCAATTACCCACGCGGCCTCGATTGGTACCAGGCCCACTTCGACCCGACGGCCAAGGTGCGCGGCGAATCCTCGCCCAACTACACGGCCTATCCACAGCATGTCGGCGTCCCGGAGCGCATGCACTCGATCGTCCCCCAGGCGAAGCTTCTGTACATGGTCCGGGATCCGATCGAGCGGATGGCCGCCCACTGGGTCCACAACTTCGCGAAGCGCCGCGAGAAGGGTGATCTGCGGGCCACCCTGCTGCATCAGAACACGTCCTACCTCGCCCGCAGCCACTACTACACCCAGCTGCAGCAGTTCCTCCGCGTCTACCCCCGCGAGCGGGTGCTCCTCCTGGAGCAGGAGGACCTTCGCCTCCGGCGGCTCGAGACCCTGCGAAGAGTGTTCGAGTTCGTCGGCGTCAATCCCGGCTTCTCGCACGCCCGCTTCTCCGACGAGCGCCACAAGACCTCCCGCAAGACGCGGGCGACGCGGCTGGCGACGGAGCTCGAGCGGATCGGGGAGACCCGCCACGGGCGCCTGATCCCAGAGCCCTTCTGGCGAGTGGTCGGCAACCTCTTCCCCTTTCGTCGCGCCATCCGGGCCCCAGACGTTCGCGAGGCGCTGCCACCGGAGACGCTGCGCTCCCTCCGCGAGGACGCCGAGCGGCTCCGTGACCTGACCGGGCGCGAGTTCGCGACCTGGTCCATCTGGGAGACATGACGACCCCGCCCTCCGAAGAGAAGCAGAAGCACGAGCACAGTCATCCGGGTGGCGCGGGCGCCGCGCTCGGCGCCCACCTGGCGCGCTTCTCGAGCATGCAGGGCCTCTCGCTGCTGATCACGAACATCCTCCACTACGGCTCGATCGCGGTCGTGGCGCGGCTGCTCGGGCCCAAGCCGCTGGGCGCCTATGCCCTGCTCTTCTTCCTCACCAGCCTGGTCTCGCAGCTCATCGGGCTGGCCTCGAGACCCGGGACGATGATGCGTACCTTCGGAGTCGCCGACGACGACACCGACGACGTCGAGGACGACGACGACAAGGAGTCGGTGGAGGAGGCCTCCAGGCGGCCCACCTACACCCTCGGCGTCGGCCTGATCTGGTGCCTGACGCTGTGCGTGACGGTGATCGGTCTCGTGGTCGCCTTCCAGACCCCGATCGCGCGCTTCCTCCTCCACGACCCGGGCCAGGCCGATGTGGTCGTTCTGGCGACGCTCACCGGGGCCGTCTGGGCGATCTTCAAGATCGCCGAGATGGTGATCTGGTTCGAGGGCCGCGGGCTGACCTACGCGCTGATCGAAGCCGCTCGCCCCGCCTTCAACCTGATCGCGATCATCGCCATCGTCTCAGCCGGCGCCGGCGTCAAGGGGGCGATCGTCGGGCAGACGATCGGCACCACGACGGCGACCGTGCTCTGCGTCGCGCTGATCTGGAAGAGCTTCGACCTCAGCTTCTCGTTCGGCGAGCTGAAGGAGATCCTCAAGCGCGGCAAGGTCCGAATCCCAATCGCCTCCTCGATGTGGATCGTCCAGAACGCCGATTCGTTCATCCTCTCCCGATTCCTCGACCACAAGTCGATCGGCCTCTACAACCTCGCCTCGCGGACCGGGTTCATGGTCGCCTTCCTCCCCCAGGGCTTCCGGATCGCGCTCCGCCCGGTTCGCAAGACCGCCGCCTACGAGGCCTATCGCCAGGAGTACGGACTGGCGATCGCCAACGGCCAGTTGCTCGCCTACTTCTACCTGATCACCCTCACCGCGATTTTGGCCATGGTGCTGGGCGGCGAGATCCTGATCCAGGTCGGTGGGCATAAGTTCCAGTCGGCGGCCCCGCTGATCCCGCTGACGGCGGCGGCGATGTCGATGCCCGCCCTGTACCGCACCGTGGGCAGCATGGCGAGCTACCCGAACAAGAGGCGCAACTTCATCATGGCGACGATGTTCGTGGCCGTCGCCTACGTTGGATTGATGCTGCTGCTCTTGAGCGGTACGGGCCTCGGCATCTATGCGGCGCCGATCTCGATGTCCCTGGCGTTCATGATGCCCTCAACCGCCATGTTCCTGCGCTCTCAGCTCGGCGACCGGCCGATCGACTTCCCCTACCGGGCGATGCTGCAGGCGACCGCGGTCGCGGTCGTGATCGCGGTCGGGTTCCACTTCCAGCACCCGGCGGGCGAGTGGCCGAAGCTGGGGGTGATCGCGATCCTGATGCTCGTCTGGTTCGCCTCGTTGTTCGTGCTCCGGATCATCCCCTCCTACCACTGGCATCCGATCCGCCACATCGCGCTGTCGGCGCTCAAGAGAGGGTCGGCGCTCAGGTTCGATTCCCAGGCGGGCCTGGGTTCGCTGGAGGCGGATGACCGTCAGGCGCTGCGGGCGGCGGTCATCGACCGCCTGCCGCCGGCGGCCCTGGTGCTCTCGGGTGGGGACGGGACCGAGGCGCAGGACGGCGCCGGGGCGAGCGACGGCGCTGAAGCGGCGGATGGCACCGAACGCCTCGACGGCGACTTCGACGCGGCCTCCGAGGGCGCGCGGCTCGTGCGGCTGCTTCGCCATATCGGCAGGCACGGCGGGATCCCGCTCGCCGACCGGAGCGAGCTCGACGCCGGCATCTCGCTGTACCTGTTCGCCAACGAGCCGGTCGCGGTGCGCCTCAGGAAGATGCGCCAGCTGCTCTCCGAAGGGGTGGATGCGCATGAGCTCAGGACCCTCGAGGACCTGCGTAACGACCTGGCGAAGGCCTCGCAGAAGACCTGGGACGTGAAGCCGGCCGGCAACCGGCAGCGCCGGGCGCGCGACGGCAAGGGCCGCGGTGGTGACGGCCCCCGCCCGCGGCCGAGCGTCAAGCGCGTCTGATCACGATCCGGTCCGGCTCGATCGTCACCTCGACCTGCCGGTGGCCGGCCCAGTGCTCGGAGTAGACCGGGTCGTCCTCTACCGCAGGATCGAGCCAGAGCCCGAAGCCGTCGTCAGCGCCGTGGTCGAAGGTGGCCTGCATCGCGGCCCCGGACCGCCCGCCGCCGCCGCGGCGCCTGCGGCGCCTGCGCCGGGGCCTGTCGCCCTCGGCCTCCTCGCCGTCCTCGGCCTCCGGTTTCTCCTCGGATTCCTCCTCCGGCTTCTCGCTCTCCTCCTCGGCGGCGGTCTCCTCGTCCCGCGTCGCCTGCTCGATCTCCGCCTCGATCTCGTCGCGCAACTCGAGGTCCCCCGCCTCCTCGTCCTCCGCGCTGAGCTCGTGCCGGCGGCGGAACTCGCGCAGCTCGGAGGCGGGGACGTCGAGCTGGTGCGCGATCCAGGCATCGGTGCGGCCCTGGCGGACCCAGGCACGAATCTGGTTGAGCTGTGAGCGAAGCGGCTTTCGGGCCATGTCGATGAGTATCCCTCGCGGGGCGGGTGATGCTAACGGACGGCCCCGCGACGGTTGTGGGTGGCGCGCCGGACTGTGAGCGGTTACCCTGACTCAAGGTGCTGGTTCTAACCCGAAAGACCAACCAGAGCATCATGATCGGCGACGACGTTGAGGTCTGCGTGCTGGCCGTGTCGCGCGACAAGATCCGCCTCGGCATCACCGCGCCGCGCGAGGTCCCCGTCTTCCGCAAGGAGGTCTACGCCTCCATCAAGGAGGAGCAGGTGAGCGCCGACGGGGGGGCGACGAAGCAGGTCGACGGGGGCGCGACGAAGCAGGTCGAGAAGGCTCTCGACGAGCTCTCGAACGACTGACGGCGGCTGGGCGGCGGGCGCCTAGCCCATCAGCCAGGCCAGCGTCTCGAACATCACCACCACCACCACGACGACGGTGATGCTGAGGGTGATGACGAGGGCGCCGAACGCGACGGTGCCGTGTTGCTCGGTCCGCTGTATGCGGCGCGCCCGGGAGCGATTAGAGGCCCGCTGACGAAGCTGCTGACGCCGCCGGCGCTCGAGCGCGGCCTCTTGCTCGAACGCCACCTCGAACTGCCCGATGCTCTGTCGCATTCTCATCAAGGATGTCCCGGTGAGCTGAGTTGTGCCGCGCGGTCCGGGGTGGTCGCGAAGGCGAGCGTTGAACCTAGCAAACGCGCCCGGCGAAGCCACCCGGGGCCCAGGTGTCGATCGCTACTATCCCGTGTCGGCCAGCGGCAAACCACCCGTGCCGGTGGGACCGCTAACAGACGCCCCACAGGCCCCGGCCGGCCCTGCCGGCGCGCGCCTGCAGGCGCCCCAGCTGCGAGACGTGGGCGGTGTTCGGCGGGATCGTCAGGGTGCGCGCGTAGCCGTCACGGACCAGGGTCGCGTTGACGAACCGCGACTGCCCCGCCCCGCCGCCGTTGACCGTCGTGTAGACGTAGGCGAGCAGCCGTCCGTAGACGTCCCGGCGCTCGCGATCGAACACGAGACGCACCGTGCGCCCGTCCACCAGGCGGTGGTTCTCGGCGCTCGCCTGGGGGCCGTAGCACTGCACCGGAGTGTCGGGCTTCACCGTCTCAGGCGTGTCGACGCCGATGTAGCGGACGTCCTCGTCCTGGCCGCCGATCGAGACCTCGATCGTGTCGCCGTCGATCACGCGGATCACCTGCGCGCTAACCGCCTGGCCGGCCGTCCCGCCTTCCTCGGAGCCCGATCCACCTCCCCCGACCCACACCCGTGCCACAACGAGCGCCACGATCACGAGCAGCGCTATTGCCCCGAGCCCCGGCCTGCGTGTCACGTCACCGCCAACCCCGGCCGCGGGCCTGCCGCCCCTTGAAGTCGCGCACGGGGCTCGCCGGCTGGCTCAGGCGGCCCAGGTCCAGGAGGTGAACAGGATGGTCCAGACGACCACCAGAGGGGCGCAGGCACAGAGCACCACACTAACGCGGCGCCGCTCCGTGGCCCAGAGCGCCAGAGCGATCCAGAGCGGAAAGATCACCAACGTGAAGCGGGGCAGCGACCTCAATGGCTCCCCCGGGGTCGGGCCGGAGACCGCCAATGCGAGGGCGATCGCGGCATACGCGGTGTAGGCGAGCGGGAGCCTCTTCCAGGACTTCCACAGCAGCCACAGAGCGAGGGCCAGACAGCCGAGCTCGACGACCTTGCGGACGTCACCCATGTGAACGCCGGCGGCCAGGCTCTTCAGTCCCAGCCATAGCCCCGCCGGTATGCCCCCGAGGGGGGCGAAGCTGCGGTGCCAATGGCTCTGCTCAGAGAACGGGATCAGCGCGTGCCCCAGGGTGAGCTTCAGGTAGGCGAGGTAGGCGGCCAGTCCAACCGGCACTGCGGCTATCCACAGCACGTCGCGCCGCAGCCTGTAGCGAGGCTTGATTCCGTTGCCCTGGAAGTCAGACGGCCGGTCGGTGCGCGGACCGTAGAGGTAGAGCACGAGCAGCGGAACGATCAGCAGGATGCCGCCGTTTCGCGTTGCGGCGGCCAGTACACCGAGCAGGCCCGCCAGCCACCATCGCCCGGTTCGACCCGCGTAGAACGACCCGACGGTGAGCAGCAGGAACAGAGCTTCCGTATAGACGGCCGACAGGAAGAGTGCGACGGGCAGCCAGGCGTAGATCCAGACCGCGTTGTCGGCCACGTCCGCTCCGAGCTCGAGCGTTGTCAGCCTGCGCACGAGGTACAGCGCTCCGAGCGCACATCCGCAGGAGAGCAGGATGCCGACGACGAGGTTCACGCCGGTTCCGCCTCCCAGCACGGCGCCGCCCGCCGCCACCAGGGCCGGGTACAGCGGGAAGAACACCGCCTGGTCGACCTTGTGGTAACCGAGGTGGGCGATGCCCAGGAACCAGACCGAGTCCCACCGCGCCGCCGGGGCGACGAGCACGTTCGCGACCGTGCTGTGAAACGGCGTCGCCAGATAGTGGTGGTTGAGGCTGTTCGCGGCGAGCCGGCGCGGACCGGCGATCAGCGCCGTGAAGCCGCCGGCCACCCAGATGAGCGCCCGAGACGACAGCAACGCCCAGGCCGATTCGCGCAGGGCAAGGCGACGATCGTCGGCCAGGTGCGGGGCGACGACGGGTGCCCGTGCTGTCCGCGCCACGCTCACCACGTGGCTGCGCTCGCAGCGCGCATGGAGATGAAGTTGGCAGCCGTACCTGAACGCCGCCTGAATACCGCGCTGGCCGGCTAGGCCACGCATAATAGCCACGCGCCCGGGGGCGCTTTGGCGCCCCGGGGTTACTGATCCAGATGCTCGAACACCGCTTCAACGGGCCCCCTTTCACGATTGGGATCGAGGAGGAATTGATGCTCCTCGACGCCGACCGCCTCGATCTCGCCAACGAGATCGAGGCCGTTCTTGACGCGGTCCCGGCCCAGCTGGAGGGCCAGGTGAAGCCCGAGCTGATGCAGTCGGTGCTCGAGGTGGCGACGACTCCGTGCGAGGACGTGCGCAGCGCCGGCGAACAGCTGCGGGTGCTGCGCCATTCCGTCGCCGAGATCGCCGAGCGGCGCGGCCTGCTGGTGGCGGCGGCCGGGACCCACCCCTTCGCGCTCTGGGAGGACCAGAAGATCGTCGAGCGGCCCCGATACCGGGAGCTGATCGACGAGCTCGGCTGGGTCGCCCACCAGGAGCTGATCTTCGGCACCCACGTCCACGTCGCGATCGAGGGCCCCGACAAGGCGATCTACGTCGCCGACGGGATCCGGCGCTACCTGCCGCTGCTGCTCGCCCTGTCGGCGAACTCGCCCTTCTGGCGCGGTGAGCTGACGGGGATGATGTCGTCGCGGACGCCGATCTTCCGGGCCTTCCCGCGGGTCGGCATCCCGCCCCACTACGGGACCTGGGAGATCTACTCCCACCGCGTCGAGCAGATGATGCGCGGCGGCGCAATCGACGACTACACCTTCCTCTGGTGGGACGTGCGACCGCACCCGAGGTTCGGCACCGTCGAGACCCGCATCTTCGACCAGCAGACCAGCCTCGAGCACACCGTGGGCCTGGCCGCCCTGACGATCGCCCTGGCCCACCGGATGAGCAGGCTGTACGACGAGGAGAAGCCGCTGGTCGAGCACCTGACGGAGCTGATCGACGACAACAAGGTTCGGGCGGCGCTGGGCGGGATGAGCGCCCGCCTGATCGACTTCTGGCGCGGCGAGCAGGTGCCCGCCGAGCAGATGGCGCGAGGCCTGCTGGACGAGCTCGCCGACGATGCCGCGGAGCTCGGATGCGCCGCGGAGCTGGCGCTGGTCGACGAGTTGCTCGAGGGCAGGACCGGCGCCAGCCGCCAGGTCGCCTTCTGGCAGCACCACGACGAGGACCTCACCGGCCTGGTCCGCGAGATCGCGGCCGACTCTCGCCCGTAACGGCGAACGCCGACGTTGCGGGTTATTCTCGCTGGGAATGGCGGAGCGCGATCCTGAAGGCGGCATGGCAGCTCCCGAGCTGAGCGTGGTCTGCAAGAACTGCGGCGCCGAGGTGAGCCCCTACGTCACCGAGTGTCCCTACTGCGGTACGCGGCTTCGCAAGCGGCGCCCCCGGCTCGCCTTCGCCTCCGAGCGCCCCTACGTGACCCTGGCGGCGATCCTCGGACCCGCCGCGCTGCTCGTCGTCCAGCGCGCCGCCGACCTCAGCGTGTTCCGCCTCGGGGTGATCCAAGGGGGGGTGAACGGCACCGACTGGTGGCAGTACTTCGCCGCCCCGTTCGTCTACAACGATCTCGGCTACCTGTTCGCGATCGCACTGGCGATGGCGCTGTTCGTCCCCTATCTCGAGCGACGCCTGGGCGTCGCGCCGACGCTGATCCTGCTGATCGCCTGCGGGGCGCTCGGGGCGCTGGCGGCGCCGGGGCTGGACGACGCCCTGGGCGACGGCTTGACGCTGATGGCCGGCGGCAACGGCGTGGCGCTCGGCGCGGTCGGCGCCTGGTGGTCGCTGCACTACGCGGACGCCCGCGACGATCCGACCGACGAGTACGACTGGATCCCGGTGGTGATCGCTGCCGCCGTGCTCTTGCTGTTGCCCTTGGTCGAGGCCTCCGCCAACCCGTGGGCGGGGATCGCCGGTGGCCTGGTCGGCCTGGCGTGCGGGTTCTCGGCCACGCTCGGCCGCCGCTGAGCCACCAGATGTCGCGCGCCTACTGACGATGCCCGACAAGTTCACGGTCCTGACCCCGGAGTTGCACCGCTACCTGGTCGAGCACGGCGCCCGCCAGGACGAGCTGCTGCGACGGCTCGCCGCCGAGATGGCCGAGCTGGGTGGGATCGCGATCATGCAGATCTCCCCCGAGCAGGGGGCGCTCATGAACCTGCTGGTGCGGGCGATCGGCGCCCGGCGCGCGCTCGAGCTCGGCACCTTCACGGGCTACTCGGCGATCTGCATCGCCCGCGGCCTGCCCGACGACGGCCTGCTCGTCACCTGCGACGTCAGCGAGGAGTGGGCGAGCATCGCGCGCCGCTACTTCGAGGAGGCGGGGGTCGCCGAACGCATCGATCTCCGTCTTGGCCCGGCGCTCGACACCGTGCGAGCGATGCCCGGCGGCGAGCCGTTCGACTTCGCCTTCATCGACGCCGACAAGGTCGGCTACCTCGACTACTACGAGGAGACGCTCCGCCTACTGCGGCCGGGCGGCCTGGCGATGATCGACAACGTGCTTCGCGGCGGCCGCGTCGTGGAGCCGGACCTGGACGACGAGGGGGACAGGGTGGTCCTCGAGCTCAACGAGCGGATCGCCGCGGACGAGCGCGTCGAGGTGGCGATGCTCGGCGTCTCTGACGGCGTCACGCTGGTCCTGAGGCGATAGCGGTGGATCGCCCTGTTCGAGCGCGACGGAGTGCTCGGCGCGATCGTGCCGGCGTGCCCCGACCGCTCGGTGATCAACTCGGCCGCCTACAGCGACGTCCGGTCGCTCGCGGCGGCGCTCGAGGAGCTAGCCACCGCCCACGACGAGGCCGGGGTGCGCGCCTGGACCGTCTGGGTTCCCGAGGAGGACGGCGATGCGGTCGCCCTGCTGGAGGCCGCCGGCCACAGGCTCGACGCCACGCCGGTGGCGATGAACCTCGACCTCGCGCGGCTCCCGGAGCGCGAGGCCGACGGACTCGATTGGGACGACCGCGCCTCGGTGCAGGACGTGGCGCGAATCAACGACCTCGCCTACGGCTTCCAGGAGCCCACCTTCGGCGTCGCATTGACCAACCTGCCTGCAGACCCGCCGCTGCGCCTCTACCAGGCGCGGGTCGGCGGCGAGCCGGCCTCGGTGCTCGGCACGCTCGACGACGGCGACGATTGCGGCGTCTACATGGTCGCCACGCTCAAGGGACATCGCGGCAAGGGCCTCGCCCGCCGCCTCATGCACGTCGCCCTCGCCGAGGCTCGCAAGCGCGGCCTCGGCACCTCGACGCTTCAGGCGACCGAGCTCGGCTACCCGGTCTATGAGCGGTTGGGCTACGAGCCGGTCTGCACCCTCCAGATGTGGGAGCGGCGAAAGCCGGACTCCACCTGAGCGCGGCCCGGCTCCATCGCCTCAATCCGGGCCTCGATATCTTGCGCCCGTGCCACGTGCCTACAGCGAACAGGAGCTCGACGCGGCGATCGAGGCGCTGACGCAGCGGGAGCGCCTTCGCGAGGCGGAGTCCGTGGTCACGGCCGCCGCTCCGAAGCTGCAGCGGGTCCTCGCCGAGGCGCTCGAGACGGGCGGCTGGTTCGGCGACGCGCACGAGGGTGAGATCCGCAAGGCGGCGGCGGCGCCCGCCGAGGAGGAGAGGCTGACCGTGTTCCGTACTCTGCTCGCCGAGGAGGCGCGGATGGGAATGATGGTCGGCGTTGCGGTCGGCTGGGCGCTCGCCCAGGAGCTGCATGAAGCGGACGAATCGAACCAGGAGGACTGAACCTGATGGACATCCGATTCCTTGGCCAGGCGTGCTTCGAGCTCTCCGAGGGAGACGCCCGGGTGCTCGTGGACCCATTTCTTTCGCCGAACAATCCGATCTCGCCGGTGAGCGCCGACGAGGTGGAGCCAACCCACATCCTGCTCACCCACGGCCACGCCGACCACATCGCCGACGCGGTGGGCCTCGCCAAGCGCACCGGCGCCCACTGCGTGGCGGTCGTCGAGATCGCCAATTGGCTCGGCGATCAGGGCATCGAGGCCGTCAGCGACCCGAACCTGGGCGGCACGGTCGAGTTCGACTGGGGCTGGGTGAAGCTCGTGCAGGCGTTCCACACCAACACGATCCCGGGGTCGGCCGAGGCCCCGTTCAGCGCCGAGGCGGGCGTCGTGATCGGCATGCCCGCGGGCCTCGTGATCAACATCGGTGGGACCACCGTCTACCACCTCGGCGACACCTGCCTGTTCGGAGACATGAAGCTGATCGCCGAGCGAACGCCGGTGGACGTGGCGCTGATCCCGATCGGCGGGCACTACACGATGGACCGCCACGACGCCGCCGTCGCCGCCGGGTTGATCGGCGCGGGAACGGTGATTCCGATGCACTACAACACCTTCCCGCCGATCGAGGCCGACGCCGGGGCGTTCAAGTCCGAGGTCGAGGCGAATACCGACTCGCAGGTCGTGGTCCTCGAGCCCGGCGGCACCCACACCGTCTAGTTGGGCGTGGCGTCGCGGTTAGGCGCCGAGCCGAAACCAGAAGGAGCGGTCGCTCCAGTCGTGAGCCATCAGCGCGAGACCGGCGGCGGCCAGAAGGGCGCCGGTGAGGCCGTGGTGCATGCGGCGTCCGCAGATCCAGACCCGGCGGCGCTCGGCGTCATATCGGAGGACGCCCGGTGCGTGTCTTTTGCCCTGCGTCTCGCGGACCATTTCTCGCTCCGGCATCAGGTCTAACCCGTAGATCGGCCCGGGGTTGCGAATGCCATGACGCCTACTCCAAACGCCTACTCCGAACGCGTAATCCGCTAGAGATCGGTCATACCGCGTTCACACTGGCCAGCTGGCCAATCGAGACGGTAGGCTTCAACCGTCGGAACGAGAGGAGACTCAAGGGGAAGCACGCACCGAGGGCAAGACCGCCGAAGCGAGGGCCCAGGTCAGGGTCGCCGAGTCGTTGACCGCGATCGCCAAGCAGGAGGGCTTCCTTGAGACCTCCGACCCGGCGCTTCAGGAGTCGGCCGACCGCGGCGAGGCCAAGCTCCTCTCCTACCGCCAGCTATATGAGCTCTGGGAGCGTCAGCAGTGGGCGACCCAGGACCTCGACTTCAGCCGGGACCGCGCCGACTGGCACGAGCGGATCGAGCCCGAGGAGCGCTTTCAGCGCATGTACGGCCTCTCGGCGTTCTTCATCGGCGAGCAGCGGGTCACCGACGAGCTGGGGCCGATCATGCGCGCCTGCCCCACCGAGGAGCAGCGGATCTTCCTCTCCACCCAGATCGCCGACGAGGCCCGCCACGTGCGCTTCTTCAACCGCTTCTACGAGGCCGTGGGCGTGCTCGAGGGTGCCGACGACCTCGCCGCCCGGCTGCGCGCCACCGAGCAGCACCTGAACGAGTCATTCGGGGAGCTGTTCGACGGGATGCTGAAGGGTCGGGTCGACCGCCTCGCCGCCGAACCTGAGAACACCGAGCTCCTGGTCGAGTCGATCACGCTCTACCACATGATCATCGAGGGGGCGCTGGCGCTCACGGGGCAGCACTTCATCATCGAGTACAACGAGGAGCAGAACACGCTGCCCGGCTTCGTCGAGGGCTTCCAGAACGTCTCCCGGGACGAGCACCGGCACATCGCCTTCGGCGTCCGCTTCCTCACCGACATGGCGAAGCAGGACGGCCGCTACCGCGAGGCGATCCAGCGCACCATGGCCGAGGCGCTGCCGATCGCCGACCAGGTCCTCGATCCCCCCTGGGCCGAGGAGGATGACTGGGAGCTGTTCGGATACTCCCGTGAGGAAACACACGCCTTCGCCGCCCAGTGCCTCTCGCGGCGGCTGAAGGTAATCGGCCTCGCGGCCTAGCCGCAGGAGCTAGGAGCCGTCGCCGGAGGGCGGCGGGGGCGAGTCGTCAGCCGGCTGCGGCTGAGAGTCCGTGGGGGGCTGGT
>VAYK01000149.1:0-438 GCA_005884985.1 Actinomycetota bacterium
GAACGCACGTCTATCTGATCCATTCCACCGATCACGGCGTGCGTTGGAGCCAGCCGGTTCGGGTCGGTCCGAATCGCTTGCGCTCCAACGTGATGCCCGCGCTCGCAGCCGGGGCGCTCGGCCGGCTCGACCTCTCGTGGTACGGATCGCGCTCCCCGAACTTCGCGGGTTCGCATGCCAGATGGGTGCCGATGTTCGCGCAGAGCCTGGACGCGCTCGCATCGCGTCCGAGCTTCACAGTGACCCGCGTGAGCGGTGTGACGCACGTCGGGGGCGTCGACACCGCAGGCAATCCCGGCTCCTCGCAGTACGACTGGGACCTCCGCGACTTCGAAAGCGTCGCGGTCGACGATCGCGGTTGTGCCCACATCGCCTGGACCGACGACACCGGCCGAGGGGTCACACCCGTCGCGCGACAGACCTCCGGACCGTCCCTTC
>VAYK01000149.1:578-6908 GCA_005884985.1 Actinomycetota bacterium
ACCTATCCCGATGATCACGCCTGCCGCCGGCTCCGAGACCGCCGTCGGTACCGGCACTCCCTGCGACAACGGGTCGGTGTTCGCGGGGCGCGTCACCACCACCGGGATCTGCGCGATCGACCCGACCGGGTAGTCCTTCACCGGCTTGATCTGAATGGTCATCGTCCGAAGCTGGATGACGTCGGCGCACGCGACGGCTCGCGCCGGCATGAACCCGGCCTGGAGCGCGCCCGAGCCCCACAGGGTCCCGAGCACGACCACGATGGCGACGCGCCGCCGCACGAAGGCCTCCCGCCTACATGCCCCGGAAGTCGAACAGCGACATCGGGTTCTTCACGTTGCCCACCACGGGAAGGATGACCCGGGTCTTCGCCTGCTGCCAGTCGATCTTCACGAGCGCGCAGTCGGCGGCGAGTGGCCCCGCCTCCGGGCACGGGTACGGCTTCGGGATCGACCACTCGTCGATCTCCGTGGAGACTCCGAGACCGAGGAAGTGCTCCTTCTCGAACGTCCAGTCGGTCGGCTTCAGCTGGATGTTGAGCCCGAACGGCTTGTCGACTTTGAGGGGCACCTCCTTCGAGAGCCCGTCGCGGTACCGGGAGTCGAGCCAACCGCGGGTGACCGCGGAGAGCATGGTCGGGTCCATGCTCACCATCTTTCGACATGTCCTCGTCGAACAGCACCGGCGTGATCGTCACCCATGACCGGGCGGTCTGGAGATAGACCTGCACCACCGGCGAGCCGAAGATCCGCACGTTCTGCTTCAGCATCGGTGACTCGAACCAGAACCAGTCGTGGTTCGTCCGCGCGTGGTGGGCCTCGTGGCTCTCGGTGTTCGCGTTCGCGGAGGGCCACTGAGCGGAGTCGTGCGGCTGGGGCACGCCGGGGACCTTGTGCGGCGGCGTCGGGAGGAGCTTCCACGCGTAGTCGTTCGGATTCGTCACCGGAGTCTCCTGCGCATACAGCACGACGTCCGTGATATGGGGGATCCGACGTCTGGCTGATCACGGGCGGAAGGTTCTGCACGCCGTTGTCCTTGCCGAGCAGCCAGTGGTCCATCCACGCATCCACCGTCTTCTCGTAGTCGCCACCGGGGACCCCGTGGCCGCTCCACGCGTTCCCCATGAACAGGACCTTCTTCTTCGAGTGCTGGATGGCCTGGTTCATGAGGATCGATTCCTGCTGCTTGACGTTCCAGTCGCCCCAGTTCGCGGAGATCATCACCGGGATGTGGATCGAGTTCGCCTGCCGCAGGTAGTCGCGTTCGGTCCAGAACTTCCCGTAGTCGGGCGTCTGCGAGTACCCCTGCTGGGTGTGCTCCACCTGTTGGCACGGGGTGACGTGTTCCTGGACCTTCTGGCCCCAGTCGGGATCCTGGCTGTCGACGGGAGGCGGGATCGCGAGGCCGAAGTCGAACCCGAGCGGCGTATCGATGCCCTCGTCGGCCGGCGCGCCGGCACCCTCCCGGGGGGCCTCGTTGTTGTCGTTGTAGCGGATGCCGCCGGAGAACGCGTAGCCGTACCAGCGAGCGATGGCGGCTTCGGGAACGATCGTGGTGAGGTGCGGCGGGTGCATCACGGCCGTCGCCCACGCCGTGGTCCCTTCGTAGGAGCCGCCGATCATGGCGACCTTGCCGTCGGACCACGGCTGTTTGGCGATCCACTCGACGACGTCGTAGCCCGTCACCTTCTCCGCGGTGCCTCCGTAGTCCCAGCAGCCGCCAGAGTTGCCGGTGCCGACGACGTCGGCCCACACCCGGACGTAGCCGCGCGGCACCCACCGGCTCGTGTCCCAGATGCGATCCCCGCACAGCCCGACCCACAGGATCGAGTACGGCGAGTAGGTCAGGATGGCCGGGCCCTTCACGAGCTTCTTCGGATCCTTCGGATCCACCGGCAGCTGCACCTCGACATAGATGTCGCCGTACTTCGTCTTGACGTTGAACGACTCCGTCTTCGTCTGATACCTCGTGGCGGCCTGCGCCGGTACGACGTTCACCGCCGGCCCCAGCACTGCCAGGAACGACAGCGCCAGCAGCGCAGTGAGCGTTCGACGAGGTCGCGTCACTTCACTTCACCGTGAGCGGGCCGGTGTACTCGAGGACGTCGAACCCGCGCGCGTAGTCGATCGAGTACACGACGCGGTTCGTCCGCCAGTACGCGGCCGACGTCGATCCCCAGTACGGCTGGAAGTACCCCATCGCCTTGATGTGGCCGTCGGGAGTGATCCCCCAGAACCGGGTGCCGTTCTCGTACGTGCCCTCGGCGACGACACCGCCGTTGTGGAACGTCGGGTTGTTGTCGAACCAGTGCGTCGAGCACCCGAGCACGTGCACCGGCGGGTTGCCGTCGACCATGTCGCCCTGTTGCACGCGGACCTGATCGATCATGTGGAACGTGTGCGTCTTCTGCCAGCCGGACGCGCTCCACGTCATGAACGCCCCGTTGGCGTTCGGACCGTTCGCCTTGCTGGATGTGCAGGTCGGCCTGAAGTTCGTCTCCCCGGAGACGAGCACGAACTTGTCGTTGCCCGCCTGCGGCCACAGCACCGAGTGGATGAACCGGTTGTCCTTGGCGTGGCCGAGCGCCAGCAGTTTGGGATGCACTGGATCGCGGGTGTCGAGGTACATCATGGGCTCGGTCGCGGTCAGGACGAACCCGGGCTTCACCTCCACCACGTCGTGGCCGCTCATGCCGGGGAGGCCCTGACTCCATAGCCGCTGGATGAGCTTGGGGTGTGCCGGATCGTGGAGGTCGACGATCGCGCCCCGGGAGCCCCACAGCCATGTGCAGTCGTACAGGCAGCTCATCGTGTGGTTGGCCCACTGGTAGGTGTCACTGGGCAGCGAGATCTCGTTCGCGACCTGCGTGGGGTGCGCGGGGTCGCTGACGTCGATGACGTGCAACGCGTCGTTCGGCGCCGTCTCGGACATGATCAGGACCTTGCCGTTCGTCGGCATGTCCTCCGACTCGAACTCGAAGGGGTCGTCCCCGAGCTGGCCCCAGAACGTCTGCGACACGAGCTTGGGGTCGAGCGGCTTGCTGACGTCGTAGATGGAGAAGCTCCGCCAGCTGGTCATGTAGATGTAGTGGCCGACGATCCGCGCGCCGGTGAGCGTCCCGATCTCGTTCGGGATGAACTTGATCCACTTCACGTACTTGGACGTCACGCCGCTCGTCGGATCGGGGTTCGGTCCAGCGCCGGCGGGCGACGCGAGCGAGAAGACGACGGCGAACGCGGTCAGCCCGATCACAAGTCTCTTCACTGCGGCAGCTCCCTTCGAATCGAACGAGGCACGTCTGAGACGAGTTCCTCCGGTCCAGGCCCGAGCAGTTCGTTCCCACTGCGACAATCGCCCAAACCGTCCCACGGTCGAACCCGTGTTCGGCATCTCGACGAGGGTCCCAGCGCGCGCCCCCTGGACGCCGAGAGGGGCCCGAGCGAGCGCTCCGACCCCTCTCGTCGTACCGTGCGGACCCGGTTTCGCGGTCCTCCGGGAAGAGGATCTTCGCTGGACCCTGGAGGAACCCTGCCCCCGGGAGGACCGACCGCGGTCCGCTTGTCACCTCGTGCTGGCGGCTTTCGTACCCGCAAATCCATGAGCTAACCCGATTTGTCACGATTCCTGTCTTTGATTGCCAGCGAATTTCCAGGCCTCTCCAACCGGCGTGCCGGGTCCGCCCGACCCGTTCGACCAGGGCTTCTTGTGCATCCGAACAGCCCGAACAAGGCCATCGACCTGGCGTGATTTGTCCGATTCCCGTGCCAACGCTTCGTGCATCCGCACAAGGAATTTGACCGGACAGGGGTTTGAAATGTCTCGCGAGGGAATAACAGCGGCCGTCTGGACCCAGTTCGTCGGAGGAACCTACACGTGAATACGGGGAGGAAGAGGGCGGCCTCGACCACTGCGCGGTTCGAAACTGGTCCCCGGGTCGGTTCGCCCAGCAAGTCCCACGTCGCTGCGCTCCTCGAGGAGATCACCCGGGAACCCGAGATCGGGGCGCTCGTCGAGGAAGCCCGCTACGACGTCGCGACGGACGAGGAGCTGATCCACAAGCACCGCGGCGGCGATCCCCGAGCCGCGGAGGTCCTGCTCTCCAGGTATCGGAACTTCGCCCGAATGAAAGCGCGCTCGTACTTCCTCGTCGGCGCCGAGCGCGACGACATCGTCCAGGAATCCATGATCGGCCTGTACAAGGCGATCCGCGATTTCCAGCCCGACCGCCAGACGTCGTTCCGAGCGTTCGCCGACGTGTGCATCACACGCCAGCTCATCACGGCGATCCGCAGCGCGAGATGCCAGAAGCATCAGCCGCTGAACTCCTACCTCTCGCTGTCGAAGCCGCTCGCGGCCGAGGAGGACCCGGACCGTGTGCTGATGGACGTCCTCACCGGCCCCGCGATGCTCGACCCGGCCGAGGTCGTGATCGCCGCGGAGGACCTCGGCGACATCAAGGCTGCGTTCGACCGCCTTCTCTCGCAGTTCGAGACGGAGGTGCTGCGGCTCTACGCCGACGGCAAGAGCTACCACCAGATCGCCGCACTCCTGGAACGCGAGGTGAAGTCGATCGACAACGCGCTCCAGAGGATCAAGCGAAAGATCGAGAGCTACCTTCGGAGCCGCGATCCCGAGAGCGGTCCGGTCACCTCGTTCCGCCGGACGAAGGCCACGCGCCTCCACGCCGTGGTTCCTCCGCGGCGGGCCGCTTCGGCCTCGTAGCTCGTTCCGTTCAGCGTTCGGTTTCCGCTCCGGCGCCCGGCGGCGAACTTCCCTCGCGCGCGTTCCGCAGCGCCACGTGCGCCGGCGCCGCCGGAAGGATCCCCCACAACCGAGCCAGCCGGACCTGGACCTCGAGGAGCAGACGCGCGTCGG
Source organism: Actinomycetota bacterium (assembly GCA_005884985.1). Lineage (GTDB taxonomy): Bacteria > Actinomycetota > Thermoleophilia > Solirubrobacterales > 70-9 > AC-56. The sequence continues at coordinate 5,455 of VAYK01000149.1, forward strand.
GATCGCGGATGATGTCGAGCCCCGTCACACGACGAACCGCCCGGAGGCGGTACGCGATCGTGTTGCGGTGGACGAACAGGGACGCCGCCACATCGCCCGAGCGCCCCGAGTCGAAGTACGCCTCGACCGTCGGGAGCAGCGCGGTTTGGTTCTTGCGGTCGTACTCGAGGAGCATCTCGACGTCCTGGGTGTCGGAGGAGTTCGGGTCGGTGAGGAACGGCTCGAGCAACCCGTAGATCCCGAGCTCTCGGAAGCGCACGACACGGTTGCCGCCCCACAGCATCTCTCCCACGGACGCGGCCCACTTCGCCTCCCGGTACGTGCGCCGCATCCCGGCTGCGCCGGCGTATGGCCGCCCCACGCCGATCGTGACGCCAGATGCGAGGTGCGAGGACGTCGCCCGGTGCAGGATGGCTCGCCCGATCAGCCCCGCGTCGTGCGCGTCGCCGTACTCGTTCGACAGCACGGCGACCATGCCGCCGATGGTCAGCACCACCGATCGGGGATCGGCCGACTGCGCCTCCGCCCGCGAGATCTCCTCGATCGTGTCGAGAGGGACGTGCTGTGTTCGCCCGTCGGGGTACGCCACGACCACCACGGCCTGGATGGGCCGCCCCAGGTCGAGCTCGCCCGGAAGGGGACCGCCCTGGGCGCGACCGCGAAGGATCTCGCGCAGCACGGCGTCGGGCTGCATCCTCGAGGCCGGCGCGTCGGCGTCGAGGAGCCAGGTCTTCGTTCGTTCCCATTCCGAACCGACCACGAGCAGCGGGATGCGCTCGTCGATGGACCTCCGGAGGTCCGCGGAAAGGGGCGCGATCGCCTCCTCGGAGACGACCAGTCCCGCGGCCCCCCGGAGGGCCAGCTCGTCGGCCAGGCGGACGAGGCTCCGCTGCCCGGCCGGGATGCGTTCCAGCACGGCGACGTCGCCGACCCCGACGTGCTTGGCGGTCCCCGCCCCGCTCACCGGCACGAACCGCCGGCTGGTGAAGGCGGGTTCCGCCTGGGACGCGAGCGACCTGGCGTCGCGCTCGCGTCCGAGCTCACGGAGCCTGCGCAGTTCGAGAGGGGCGGATTGCATGACGATGGCTCCTCGCTTCCCCTCCGGCCGTGCAGCCGCACAAGTGGACGTGATTGGTATTCGCCGCTCTCCATCGGATTCCTCTCGAAATAACGCGCGAATCGACGGGAAGAAGTCGCCCGTCACTTATCGAACCGAACGGACCGGGCTTTTCGTGCAGATGCACAAAGATCGGAGCAGAGGTGTAACGTTCCCGCCCGCCGCGCGATGTGGACCGTTGGGTCGGTCTGCGACCGGCGGATACATCCGACGGGGGCCGAGGCCGAGGAGCCTCAGGATGGCTCGAGCGAGGACGGAGCGCGTTTCGCCCTCCGGAATGCCGTCCCTCCTCTGCGGGAGGGACGGACTCCCTATGGCGGGTGTAGTACGTGCGGCC
>VAYK01000150.1 GCA_005884985.1 Actinomycetota bacterium
CGCCGGCACCGCCGTCCCGTCTTCGAGCTCGATCGAGTAGGGCCTTCGCGTGCACAGGAGAGCCTGCCCTCCCTTGGCCACCGTCACCTGGGCCCCGAACTTCTGGGCCTGGCTGTAGGCGCGCCCCGCCAGCTCCTGACCGGAGATGCCCATGGGGAACCCGAGATAGTTCTCTATCCGCGAGCTCGACCCCGCCTGCCCGCCCGGGGCCGTGGACTCGAGCACGAGGACGTCGAGACCCTCGGACGCACCGTAGACGGCCGCGGCCAACCCCGCCGGACCCGCGCCCACGACGACGGCGTCGCGCGCGTGCGCGTGATCGATGGGCGCGTTGAGTCCGAGGCAGTCCGCGATCTCCTGATTGGTCGGGTTCTTGAGGACGGTGCGGCCCCCGCAGATCAGCACGGGCACGTCCGCGACACCGATGTGGAAGCGATCGAGGAACTCCTGCGCCTCCGCGTCCTGCTCGAGATCGATGTACGAGATCGGATGCCCGTTTCGGGTGAGGAATTCCTTGATGCGGAGGGTGCCCGCGGAATGGCGCGATCCCAGGAGGACCACGTCCGCCGAGCCGCGCGCGATCAGCTCGAGCCGGCGGAGGATGAAGGCCCGCATGATGATCTCGCTGAGCTCGCTGTCCGTCTGCACGAGCGCCATGAGCTGCGGCCGGTCCACCTCGATCACTTCCCCACTCTCGCGCGCGCGCGTGCGGGCCAGGCCCCGCCGGCCGGAGAGGATGGCCATCTCCCCCGTGAACGATCCGATTCCGTGCACCACGATGATCTCTTCGACGTCCCCGGCCATCCTCACCGTCTCGATGGTGCCGGCGGTGATCACGAAGATCCGCGCGCTGTCGCCCGGCGCGAGGAGCACCTCGCCCGGCTCCACCCGCCGCACGCGCCCGTGCGCCTTGACCCGTTCGATCTGCTCCGGGGTCAGGCGGGGAAAGACGTGCTCGAGGGGAGAGGAGAGCCGGAGGGTCGTGGTGGCGGCGCTCGCGCTCGATCCCGGGTCGCTCAGGACGCTCCCTCGCTTTCCGGGACGGGGAGCTTGGCGGCGCCGCTGCCCAGCTCGACCCAGTCGAACTGCTCTTCCAGGCGATGGAACGCGGCGTCGCCGATGTCGCCCTTCGCCCTCATCTCGAAGACCGTCCTCCGCGCCTCGGCCAGGGCGCGCCGGTGCAGGTCGGCGTGGACGGATCGTCCCCGCGCATCCTCCGCCTCGCCGGCCACCTCTTCGAGATGCGTGGCCAGCTCCTCGCGCACCGCCTCGGCCGCCCTCGAACGATCGCCGTCGAGCGTGGCCAGCGCGGCCCGCAGCGCGCGCTCCCGGGCGAGCTCGACCTCCCGCCCCACCGGATCGTCGTCGCGGAGGTCGAGGGCCCGCAGGAGTGGCCTCAGGGTCAGCCCCTGGATGACGAGCGTGCCGAGCACCACCGAGAACGCGGTGAACACGATGAGGTCCCGGAAGGGGAAGGCCGAGCCGCCGGCCTGGATGGGCAGGGCCAGCGCCGCCGCCAGTGAGACGATGCCGCGCATGCCGGACCACGAGACGACCAGGCCGGTACGCACGCTGGGGCGCAGGGTCGGACGGGGCGGATGGAAGCCAGACCGCCGGATCCTCCAGCGCAGGACGGTGTTGTGCGTCATCACCCAGGCCACGCGGACCAGGATGACGGTCAGCAGGACGGCGCCCGCGACCTCGAAGTAGACCGCGCGCCGGCCCGGCTCGAGAGCGGTCAGGATCGGCCGGATCTGCAGCCCGATGAAGACGAACGCGAGCACGTTCACCACGAAGACCACCGTGTCCCAGACCGCGTAGGAGGGCACGCGGATCCGCGCGGGCGTACTCTCCGGCGCGCGCCGCGACACCGCGATCGCGAAGCACACCATGGTGAGGACGCCGGAGAGCCCGATGCGCTCGGCGCCGATCCAGACCCCGAACGTGGTGATGAACTGGAGGATGATCGCAGTCGGAACGTCCTTGACCTTCTTCGTCACGGAGAGGACCAGCCAGGCCAGCACGGGACCGGCCACCAGGCTGCCTGCGACCGCGAGCAGGAACGCGGGCGCGACCGCCCGTATCGAGAACGCGCCCGCCACCACGGCCCCGACGGCCAGCCGATAGATGAGGAGCGCGGTCGCGTCGTTGAGCAGGCTCTCGCCCTCCAGGATCGTGAGGAGGCGATGCGGGATCTTGACCTGGCGGAGGACGGCGATGGCCGCCGTGGCATCGGGAGGGGCGACGACGGCGCCGAGCGCGATGGCCGCCGCCCACGGCATGGCCGGCACCATCGCCCGGGCCACCACCGCGACCGCGACCGTCGTCAGGCCGACGATGACCACGACGAGGCCCGCGACCGGCCCCCAGTTCTCCTTGAGGTCCCGAGGCGACGCGTCGTAGGCCGCGTCCAGGAGCACGGGGGCGACGAAGAGCGCCAGGGCGAGGTCGGGAGGTATCGAGAAGGCAGGCGTCCCGGGCACGAAGGCGAGGACGGCGCCCCCGAGGGCCAGGAGCGCGGGATACGGCGCCCCGATCCGGCGCGCCGCCGCGGCCAGGGTGATGGCCACGAGCAACAGGCCGATCAGCGTCTCGAACTCACGCACTGGTCAGATCGTACACGGCCGGCGTGCGGCGGGTCTCGTCCCTGGTCAGACGCCGTCGGATTTTAGCGCGCGGGTCACGATGGCCTGGGCCTCGCCCAGGATGGCGTCGAGATGGGCCGGGCTCTCGAAGCTCTCCGCGTAGACCTTGTAGAGGTTCTCGGTGCCGGAGGGTCGCGCCGCGAACCAGCCGCGTCCCGCGACCACCTTCAGGCCGCCGATTGGCGCGTCGTTGCCGGGAGCGCGCGTCAGCTTGGCCGTGATGGGCTCGCCCGCGAGCGTCGCGTCCTTGACCGCCTCCGGCGACAGCTTCTCCAACGTGGCCTTCTGCTCGGGCGACGCCGGAGCGTCGACGCGCGCGTAGTACGGGGTCCCGAACTCCTCCGTCAGGGCGCGATAGTGCTCGCCGGGGTCCTGGCCCGTCCGCGCGGTGATCTCCGCCGCGAGCAGGGCCATGATCAGGCCGTCCTTGTCCGTGGCCCAGGCCGTGCCGTCCTGGCGGAGGAAGCTCGCGCCGGCGCTCTCCTCCCCTCCGAAGCAGTACGAGCCGTCGAAGAGGTGCGGCCCGAGCCACTTGAAGCCCACGGGGACCTCCGCCAGGCGCCGGCCGAGCTTTGCCACCACGCGGTCGATCATCGAGCTGCTGACGAGCGTCTTCCCCACCGCCGCGCCCCCTGGCCAGAGCGGCCGATGCGCCAGCAGGTACTCGATGGCGACGGCCAGGTAGTGGTTCGGGTTCATGAGACCCGCAGCAGGAGTGACGATGCCGTGCCGGTCGGCGTCGGGATCGTTGGCGAAGGCGAGCCGGTATCGATCCTTGAGCTCGACGAGCCGGGCCATGGCGTACGGACTGGACGGGTCCATGCGGATCCGGCCGTCGTGATCGACGGTCATGAAGGCGAAGGCCGGGTCGATCGTCCGGTTGACGACCGTGATGTCCAGCCCGTAGACGGAATTGATCGGATCCCAGTACGGAAGCGACGCGCCCCCGAGAGGATCCACGGCGAGCGCCAGTCCCGCCCCGCGGATGGCCTCCATGTCCACGACGTTGCGAAGGTCGCGCACGTAGGGCATCACGAAGTCCGTCTGGTGCGTGGTCGCCGCTCGCAGGGCCGCCGCGTACGCGATCCTCTTCACGCCCGCGTTGCCTTCGCGAAGCAGCGCGTTGGCGCGGTCCTGGATCCAGCGGGTGGTGCCGCTGTCGGCGGGCCCGCCATCGGTCGGGTTGTACTTGAAGCCTCCGTCCTCCGGCGGGTTGTGCGAAGGGGTGACCACGATGCCGTCCGCGAGGCCGGAGGTGCGGCCGCGGTTGTAGGCGAGGATGGCCCGCGAGATCACCGGCGTCGGCGTCACGCCGCCGTTCTCCTGGATGAGGGTGGACACGCCGTTGGCGGCCAGCACCTCCAGGGCGGTGCGCTGCGCCGGCCCGGAGAGGGCGTGCGTGTCCTTGCCCATGTGGAGGGGGCCGTCCGTGCCCTGGCGGCGGCGGTAGTCGCAGATGGCCTGGGTGACGGCGAGGATGTGCGCCTCCGTGAACGAGCCGCGCAACGACGAGCCGCGGTGGCCGCTGGTCCCGAAGCTCACGAGCTCGCGCGAATCGGCCATGTCCGGCGTGCGCTCGTAATACTCGCGTTCGAGCCGCACCGGGTCCATGAGCAGCTCCTTGGGCGCGGGCCGGCCGGCCAGGGGGGAGATCGCGCTCACGGCGCCACCACGGGATCCTGCCAGCCCCCCGGAGGCGTCACCTCCGGCGAAGTGGGTCCCCAGGTGCCGGGTTCGTACTCGGTGGGCGGCGTCGCGGTCCTCAGCACCGGGTCGACGATGCGCCAGGCCTCCTCGACATAGTCCTCGCGGGCGAAGAGGGTGGCGTCGCCGGCCAGGGCGTCCCTGAGCAGCCGCTCGTAGGCGTCCATCTCCTCGGGACCCGGATCGTGCGAGAACAGCATCTCCACGACCTCGCTCGCGCCCTCCTGCCCGGAAGCGATGGCGTTGGCGCCGAGGGCGATGGTGATGTCGGGACTGATGCGCATCCGGCAGTAGTTCGGCTGGAGGGCGAAGTCCGCGAACATCGTGGGGGGCTGCCGCCAGCGCACGACGATCTCCGTGCAGGTGACGGGCAGGCACTTCCCCGCCCGGATGTAGAAGGGGACGCCCTTCCAGCGCCAGGAGTCGATCTCGAGCCGGAGGGCCGTGAAGGTCTCCACGCGCGAATCCCGGGCCACTCCCGGCTCCGCGCGATAGCCTCGGAACTGCCCGCGCACGACCTTGGCCGGGTCGAGAGCCGGGACG
>VAYK01000151.1:0-882 GCA_005884985.1 Actinomycetota bacterium
GTTGTCGCCGACGTTGTCGGCGATGTTGTCGCCGACGTTGTCGGCGATCACGGCGGGGTTGCGGGGATCGTCCTCCGGGATCCCGGCCTCGACTTTGCCGACCAGGTCGGCGCCGACGTCGGCGGCCTTGGTGAAGATCCCTCCCCCGAGTCGGGCGAAGACGGAGATCAGCGAGCCGCCGAATCCGAGGCCGACCAGCGCATCGACCGCCTCCTTGTCCGTCTTGTTGGCGAGCACGAGGATCCCGAAGTAGCCGGCGACACCGAGCAGCGCCAGGCCAACGACGAGCAAGCCCGTGACGGAGCCGCCCTTGATGGCGACGTCGAGCGCCGGGGCAATGCCGCCCCGCGCAGCCTCGGCGACCCGGGCGTTCGCTCGCACGGAGAGGTTCATGCCGATGAACCCGGCGGTGCCGGAGAACGTTCCCCCGATCACGAAGCCGATTGCCGTGTCGACGTTTCGGAGGACGAGCAACAGCACCGCGAGCACTACCGCGACTCCGGCGATGATCGTGTACTGGCGGGTCAGGTACGCCTTCGCTCCCTCCTGCACGGCGGCTGAGATCTCCTGCATGCGATCGTTGCCGGGCGAGCGCGAAAGCAGCCTCTGCGTGACGAGGCCCCCGTAGACGACGGCGGCGCCGGCGCAGGCGAGCGCGATCACCACCCCGTAGTCGGTCAGGAAGTCGGTCAAGCTTGAAGTCCTCCGTGGCTGTGAGTAGCGACGGCGGCCGCAGGGCGTCCGGTCGCGAAGCGCGGGGAGTCTAACGGGGCGGGGTGGTTCCTGGTGGTGTCCAGAGCCTCGAGGGACCACCCCGCGCGCCCTCCTGCGGCGGCGTTTCGGCGCGGCCGGGCGGCGCCTCAGCCCCGCCCTCGGGCTCGC
>VAYK01000151.1:894-8884 GCA_005884985.1 Actinomycetota bacterium
CGTCGAGTAGGCCGACGACCGCGCGCACGGCCTCGATCCCCACCCGCGCCTGCTCGAGATCGCGCTCGTCCTCCTTCGCGATCCGGCGCGCGGTGAGGTTGATCAGGCTGACCACGCTCTCGAGCAGCAGGTCCTGGACCCGGATCTTGCGCAGCTGCTCCTCGATCCGCTCCCGAAGCTCCTCCTCGTTGGGCTGCTGCTGCTCCTGCGTTTCCTCGTCACTCACTTCATCGACACCCCTTCTGGCACGTAGGTTCGCTTCGTCTCGGCGACCGCCACACGGTAGATCTCCTCGATCGAGGCGCCTCCATCGAAGGCCCGCAGGGCGCGCCGTGCCCCGTTCAGCTCCGGAAGCACGACCTCGAGCCCCAGGGACTCGCGGGCGGGCCCGGTCCACTCGAGGAGCCGCTCGACCGCGGCTGGGGTCGGCGTCTCCACGCCGCGGTCGAAGTCGATCATCTTGCCATCCATTCCGTAGCGGATCGCCCGCCACAGGTTCTCCTCGATCTGCCGCTGGCCCAGGGGCTCCGGCAGCCGGCCCGCGTCGTAATCGAGCGCGGTCTGGGCGATGCAGGCAGTGATCAGGGCGGCGAGGGCGAACGACTCCTCGCCTCGGGTCTGCGCGTCGCAGATCCGCAGCTCGACCGTGCCGAACGTGTGGTGGGGGCGGACGCTCCACCAGAGCTGGGTCGCCTCGACGATCGAGTTGGTGCGGACCAGGACGTCGACGAAGTCCCGGTAGGCCTTCCAGCTGCCGAACGGCTCGTGGATGCCGCAGCGTGGAAAGGTGCGGGTGAAGATCTCGGTTCGCACCGAGTGGAGGCCGGTGTCACGCCCATCGAGGAAGGGCGAGTTCGCCGACAGCGCCAGCAGGGCGGGCAACACGCGCCGTAGGTGGTCGCAGACGGCGACGGCGCGATCGGGGCCCCGCACGCCCACGTGGACGTGAAGGCTCCAGGTGTTGTTGCGCTGCGCGACCCAGCGGAGCTCCCCGCGCAGCCGGGCGTAGTGCGGCGTGTCGATGATCCGCTGATCGAGGTAGCTGGCCCAGGGATGAGTGCCCGCAGCCGCAAGGGCGAGCCCCATCCCCTCGGCGAGGGCGAACAGCCGCCCGCGATGCTCGCGCTGGAGCTCCATCGCCTCAGCGAAGCTCTCCGCCCGCCCGGAGCGGATCTCGATCTCCGAGGCGATCAGCTCTCCGGCCGCCGACTCGGCCAACAGCTCGTCTTGCAGGCAGGCGGCGTAGAGGTCCTCGAAGCGGTGGCGCAGGTCGAGGCTCTCGGGATCGACGATCGCGAACTCCTCCTCGAGCCCGATCGTGAAGTCGGTCGAGGCCTCGAACAGCTCCCGGGTCCGCTCGAGGTCGAGGTGACCTGCGTCCTCGGCGTCGTCCGTGCGACCTCTGCTCTCGGGCCCGGCCATCGGGCGACGACTCTAGCTAGTGGTCGCGTCCGTCAGTACGGTCGTATTTGTGGACGGGACCACTAGGTCAAGTAGAAGTAGAGCGCGTAGAGGAGGTCGACCGCGGGGCTCGAGGTATGCACGGTCACGTCCGGCGGCACGCGGAGCAGCTGCTCGGAATAGTTGAACACGATCTTCACGCCCGCGCCGACCAGGCGGTCGGCCACGTCCTGGGCCGACGACGAGGGGACCGCCAGCACGCCCACCACCACGTCCTGCTCCTCGACCACACGCTCCAGGTCGGCTACGCCGTGCACCTCGACCTCGCCGAAGCGCTTGCCGACCAGCTTCGCATCGACGTCGAAGATGGCGACGATCTGGAAGCCGTGGTCGGCGAAGATGTCCGAGCTGGCGATCGCCTGACCGAGGTTTCCCGCCCCGAACAGGACGATGTTGTGCTGCCCGACGCTCCGCAGGATCTTGCGGATCTGCTCGACCAGCGAGTCGACGCGATAGCCGACGCCGCGCTTGCCGAACTTGCCGAAGCCCGACAGGTCGCGGCGGATCTGGGTCGAGTTGATGTGGGTGTACTCAGCGAGCTCCTGTGAGGAGATCGTCTCCTTGCCCATCTTGCGAGCCTGGATCAGGACCTGCAGGTAGCGCGACAGCCGTGCCGCCACCCCGAGCGAGAGGCGATCGCCATCCGCCAGCGCCAGGTCTTGCGCCGTGTCCTCCACGGCAGCATTCTCGGTCATGCGACGCGCGCGCGGTTGATCATCGCCGGACAGTATCGAGCAAGCACTCGCCGTCGCAAACCCCAGCCGCACATGGTCGGCTGCAAAACTTCGCCGGGCGGCGTCCTCGGTCGCTCGCGTGCTTCTAGCACGCCTCGCTCCCTGCGTCCTTGCCCGGCTCGGTTTTCGCTCGACCCTGGACGGTTGGGTCTGCGACGGCGAGGGCCCCGCGCAGCAAGTCGAGATTGAGCTGGAGCTCGGACACGGCCTCCCCATCCACCGCCACCACCGGGATTCGCTCCAGATAGCGGGCCAGCAGGCCGTCGTCGTGCTCGATGTTCACCTCCCTGAGCTCGAACGGGGCCACCTCGGAACGCAGCGCCACGATCGCCTCGCGGGCCTCGTCGCAGAGGTGGCATCCGGGCCTGCCGTATAGCGTGATGATCGTCATGCGACCGTCATGCCATGGCGTCCCAGCTCAGGTACTCGGGATACGGGGCGGGCTCGAGGAAGCGGGCGGCGGAGGCGATCATCGCCGCGTTGTCTGTGCAGAGCTCCGCCGGCACGAGCTTGAGGCGCAGGCCGCGCTCCCCACAGAGCTCACCGACGCGCTCCCTGAGCGCCGCGTTGGCCGCCACCCCGCCGCCGAGCGCCACCGCCCCCCACTCGCCCGCCTCGAGCGCCCGCTCGAGCTTGGCGACCAGCTGGCCGACCACGGCCGCCTGGTAGCTGGCGGCAAGATCGGCTCGGCGCCGCTCCAGCTCGCCTGCGTCCAGCCTCCGGGTCGCGTACAGAAGCGCCGTCTTCAGGCCGCTGAAGCTGAAGTCCAGGCCGGGCTCGCGCGCCATCGCCACCGGGAAGTCGAAGGCATCAGGATCGCCGTCAGCTGCCAGGCGCTCGATCGCCGGGCCGCCCGGGTAGCCGAGTCCGAGCAGGCGCGCACCCTTGTCTAGCGCCTCTCCCGCCGCATCGTCAAGCGTCTGACCGAGCACCTCGAAGCCCTCCGGGCGCGCCACCCCCGCCAGCAGGGTGTGGCCGCCGCTCGCGATCAGGCAGAGGAATGGGGGCTCCAGCGGCGCCGGGTCGAGGAAGTTCGCTGCCACGTGGCCGTGGAGGTGGTCGACGCCGATCAGCGGCTTGCGCGTCGCGGCGGCAAGGGCCTTGGCGGTGGTCACGCCCACCAGCAGCGCGCCGATCAGGCCCGGGCCGCGGGTGACCGCCAGCGCGTCGAGGTCCCCGAGCTCCGCGCCAGCCTCGGACAGCGCCGCGCCGACCACGGGGTTGATGAGCTCGAGGTGGTGTCGCGATGCAACCTCCGGAACCACGCCTCCATAGCGCGCGTGCGCGGCGGCCTGCGAGGAGATGACGTTGGAGCGGATCCGCGGACCATCCGTGACCGCGGCGCAGGTGTCATCGCAGGACGTCTCGATCCCAAGAATCCGCAAAGGCTCAAGCCTCGACCGTCGCCGCGGACTCCAGCCACATGATCAGGGCATCCTCCCCGTTGTCGTGGTAGTAGCCGCGGCGGTGCCCGGCGGGCTGGAAGCCGAAGCGCTCGTACATGGCGATCGCGCCGTGGTTGGAGGTCCGCACCTCGAGCGTGTAGCGGGCCTCGGGACCGGCATCCTCGAACAGCCGCTCCAGGAGCCGGCTGGCTATCCCCTGGCGGCGTCTCGCGGGAGGCACGGCGACGTTCATCAGATGCCAGAGGTCGGCGTAGCGCGAGCAGACCAGATACCCGACGAGTCCCTCGTCCCCGGTGGCCGCCAAGCAGATGCTTGAGGTCTTGGAGAGCTCGAGCACGAACATCGCCAACGACCAGGGCGTCTCGAACGACTGGCGCTCGATCGCCAGCACCGCCGGCAGGTCGCCATACACGAGGCGTCTAATGCGTATCTCGCTCAAGCCAAAGCTCCGCGTCGGGTGGTCTCAGATAGATCGGTTCGATCGACTCGGGCCGCGCCGGCCTCCCGGCCTCGGCTAGCACGCAGACGTGCCGTGCCGAAACCCGGTGCGCCGGCTCAGCGTCCGGCAGCACCTCGGCGCCCGCGGCCTCCAGCTCATCGCGAAATCGTAGCGCCCCCGAGCCGGCGGCCAGCGGGGCCTCGGGCAGCGTCGCGAGGCGTTCGGCGAGCTTTGCGGGCGAGGTGACCAGCGGGGGCCATAGCTCCTCGCCGTTCGGCCCGTGGAGGGCGGCGAACGCCTCGCCGCGGCGGGCGTCGAGAACCGCGAGCCGCGGGCGGGCCTCGGCCTCGCTCTGCTCTCCGATCCCGCGCGCCAGCGCCGCCAGCGTCCCCACCGGCCCCACCGGCTTGTCGAGCGCCTGGGCGAGCGCCCGCGCCGTGGCCACGCAGATCCGCAGCCCTGTGAAGGAGCCGGGACCGACGCCGACGGCGATCAGGTCGATGCCCGGCCAGCCGCCAACCGGCTGGACGACCGTCTCGAGCTCTTCCAGCAGGTCCGTGGCGTGCCGCGGATGCTGGCCGGCGGCAACACTCCGCGAGCGGCCCGAGAGCTGCCCTGTGCTCGACTCCGACGCGTCGAAGCGAACGAGGGCCACAGCAACGTCGTCGGTTGCGGTGTCGAAACCGACGACGAGCGTCGCTCGACCCGTCGGGCGATCCCTCGTTCGCCGAGCAGCGGCTCGGCCGCCGCCGGCCACTCGACGAAGGCGACGGCGTCGGGCGTCAGGTAGTCGTCGAGCAGACCAGGGTCCTCGCCGGCGAGGCTGTCGAGGCGGTAGAGGTCCAGGTGCGAGACCGGCACCCGCCCTTGGTAGCGGCGGCCGATCGTGAAGGTGGGCGAGACCACGGGCCCGGTCACGCCCAGCTGCCGGCAGGCGCCGCGGATCAGCGTCGTCTTGCCGGTGCCGAGCTCACCGCCGACCAGCACCAGATCGCCGGGCCGAAGGTCGGCTGCCAGCCGCGCCCCGATTGCCTCCGTCTCCGCGGGACTGGAGCTGCGCTCCGTCGTCAACCTCCGAAGAGGTCCAGCTGGTCTGCTCGCGCCTCGGCGCCGGCGAGCTCAACCACGGCGGGCGCTCCAGCGCCGCCTTCGGGAAGGGGTCGGGCGATCAGCTCGGGCAGCTTGGCGAAATCCTCCCGCAGAGTGTCGACGAGCGAAGGCGTCCGAAGCGCCGCAGCCGGGTGGAGAAGCGGCATCAAGAAGACGGTCCGGCCGCCGATCTCGCGCACCTGCGGGGTTCCCCGTACCCTGGTGATCCCGACGCGGCTCCCGGTGAGCAGCTTGGTGGCGAAGTTACCGAGCGTCGCGACGACCCGCGGCTCGATCAGCTCGACCTGGCTATACGTGTAGGGCTGGCAGGACTCGATCTCAATCGGCTGCGGGTCGCGGTTGCCGGGAGGCCTGCATCTCAAGACGTTCGTTATCCAGACCTCCTTGCGGGTCATGCCGATCCCCTCCAAGAGCTCCGTCAGCAGCGCGCCAGCCCGGCCCACGAACGGCAGCCCCTGGCGGTCCTCCTCGGCGCCGGGCGCCTCGCCGACGAACATCAGCTCGGCGTCGGCGTCGCCGCTGCCAAAGACCACGTTGGTCCGGGTCTCTGAGAGCGGGCACTTCGTGCACACCGACGCCTCACGGTAGACGTCTACCAGCCGCTCGCGGCGTTGCTCGCGCAACTCGCTCACGACTCTTCTCCCGACTGGCGGCCGCGCCGACGGGCGGCGCTCCAGCGCTGCTTCGTGCGCTCGCGGAGCTGGGCGTTCTTGCGCTCCTGCTTGCGCGTCTCGCCCGGCGTCTTCACGATGCCGAACGGCCGACCTGGAGGCGAGTAGATCCGCCGCGTGCGCTCGCTCGCGCAAGTGCGGCAGGCAACGCTTTCCGTCCCCGCGTCCACCAGCTCCTCGAAGCGGGCTCCGCACGCCTCGCACCGGAACTCGTAGATCGGCATGGGGCCGATGGTAGCCGCGCTGCCCGCTGGAGTACTCGTCTCAGCCGCCCCGCCCGATGAGGGCCCGTTGCCTGGCCGGCAACCCTGCGACCACGAGGTCGTAGCTGTCCTCGAGCAGCTCGAAGACCGTCTCGTCGGCAACCGACCCGTCGAGGGTGATCGTGACCCAGTGGCGCTTGTTGAGGTGGTAGCCGGGCTGGACGGCCGGATACGTGGCGCACAATCCTTCCGCCAGGTCCGGCTCGCACTTGAAGCTGACCCGCAGCGGGCGCGACTCGAGCGCGCTGAGGGCGAACATCTTGCCGCCCACCTTGAACACCGAAGGCTGCTCGCCGAACGGGAACTCCTCCGTCGCATCCGGGCGTTCCAGGCACCGGCGTCGCAGTGCGTCCGCGGTCATGCGTGGAACCTATACTTGTCGGTGGCCGCGACCCGCTGGGCGTGGACCACGGCCAACTGGCCACTGCCGACCTAACCACCGACCCAAGCCGTCTGGTATCTCCGATGCGAGAACTGGAACGAGACCTTCCCAACGCCGCCGCGCCCGACGCGGACGATTGGCTCTTGCCGCTCGCCGTCATCGGCCCCGGTAGGGCCGGGCGGTCGATCGCCACCGCGGCCGAGCTCGTGAGCGTGCCGGCCGAGCTCGCCGGCCGCGACCAGGCTCTCGAGGCTTGCCGGCGCGCCCAGGTGGCCCTGCTGTGCGTTCCCGACGCCGCGATCGCGGACGCGTGCGCGACGATCGCGCCCGCGGTACCGCCGCTTCGCTTCGCTGGCCACCTGAGCGGCGCGACAACCCTCGACGCCCTGGCGCCGGCGCGCGATCGAGGCGCCGGGACCTTCTCCCTCCATCCCCTGCAGACGATCCCCGACGGCGGCACAGATCTGACCGGGGCGCCGTGCGCAGTCTCGGGCTCGAGCGCCGCGGCCCTTCGCTTCGCCGAGCGCCTCGCCGGGCGTCTCGGAATGCGTCCCTTCCCGGTGCCAGAGGAGCGGCGCGCCGCCTACCACGCCGCAGGTGCGATTGCCTCCAACCTGCTGGTCGCGCTCGAGGAGTCGGCCGCCGACCTGCTCGACCGGATCGGGATCGAGGATGCGCGGGAGCTGCTCACGCCGCTCGTGCTCCGCACGGCGGCGAACTGGGCAGAGCGCGGCCCCGAGGCGCTCACTGGCCCGATCGCGCGCGGCGACGAAGCCACGGTGGAGCGACACCTGGCGGCGCTTCGCGACACCGCTCCCGAGCTGCTGCCCCTCTATGAAGCACTCGCCGACCGAGCCAGGGAGCTGGCTAGGAGCGACACCGAGGCGGCGGCATGAGGACCGTCCGCACCAAGGCCAAGCTCCGCGACGCCCTGGAGCCCGCCCGCCGCGAGCGTCGAACGATCGGCCTTGTGCCGACCATGGGTTACCTGCACGAAGGCCACCTGTCGCTCCTCCACGCCGCCCGCAAGCGCTGTGACGTGGTGGTCATGAGCCTGTTCGTAAACCCCGCCCAGTTCGGGCCCGGCGAGGACCTCGAGAGATACCCGCGCGACGAGGCCCGGGACGCCGAGCTGGCCCAGCGAGCGGGCGTCGACCTGATCTACGCGCCACCTGTCGAGGAGGTTTATCCGGCGGGCTTCGCGACAAGTGTCGAGGTGGGTGGTGGTCTCACCGAGGTGCTCGACGGCGCGCCGGATCAGCGTGGTCCCGGTCATTTCCGCGGGGTCACCACCGTGGTCGCGAAGCTGCTCAACTCGGTCGCTCCCGACGTGGCGTTCTTCGGCCAGAAGGACGCTCAGCAGGCGATCGTGATCAGACGCATGGTCCGCGACCTCGACTTCCCTGTGGAGATCGACGTCCTGCCGACCGTACGCGAGCCGGATGGGCTCGCGATGAGCTCCCGAAACGCATACCTGAGCCCCGAGGAGCGCCGGACCGCTAGAGCACTGATTCGCGCCCTGCG
>VAYK01000152.1 GCA_005884985.1 Actinomycetota bacterium
GCCCTTGAAGCGGACCTCCAGCGTCTCGCGGTTGTAGCGGCGCCCGTGGCACTGCTCGCAGGGGACGTAGACGTCCGGCAGAAAGTGCATCTCGATCTTGATCTGGCCGTCGCCGCGGCAGACCTCGCAGCGTCCGCCCTTGACGTTGAAACTGAACCGCCCCGGCTTGTAGCCCCGCACCCGCGCCTCCTTGGTGCGCGAGAAGAGGTCACGAATGTGGTCGAAGACCCCGGTGTAGGTCGCCGGATTGGAGCGTGGAGTGCGCCCGATCGGCGACTGGTCGATGCTGATGATCTTGTCGACCTGGTCGAGGCCCTCGATCCGGTCGTGGGCGCCGGGGCGAAGCCGCGCCCGGTGCAGGCGGTTGGCCACCGCGCGGTACAGGACCTCGTTGACGAGGGTCGACTTGCCGGATCCCGAGACGCCGGTGACGCAGCAGAAGACTCCGAGCGGCACGCTGACGTCGGCGTTCTTGAGGTTGTGCTGGCGCGCCCCGCGCACCACCAGCTCGCCACGTGGGCTGCGGCGAAGCTCGGGGATCGGGATGCTGAGCTTGCCGTTCAGGTAGCGGCCGGTCAGGGAGCCGGCCTGGCGGGCGACCTGGGCCGCCGTCCCTTGGGCGACCAGCTCGCCTCCGTGCTCGCCGGCTCCGGGGCCGAGGTCGACGACGTGGTCCGCGGCGCGGATCGTTCCCTCGTCGTGCTCGACCACGATCACCGTGTTGCCGAGATCGCGCAGCCGTCGCAGCGTGTCGATCAGCTTTGCGTTGTCGCGCTGGTGGAGGCCGATCGAGGGCTCGTCGAGGATGTAGAGGACGCCCACCAGCGACGAGCCGATCTGGGTCGCGAGCCGGATCCTCTGGGCCTCGCCGCCTGACAGTGTCGCGGCAGCCCGCTCCAGCGATAGGTAGCCGATCCCGACGCTGTCGAGGAAGCGCAAGCGCTCGGCGATTTCCCGCACCACCAGGCGCGCGATCGCCCGCTCGGTGTCGGTCAACTCCAGCGCTTGGATCCATTCCAGAGCGGCCCGGGCGCTGAACCGCGTGTACTCGTAGATGTTGAGCCCGCCCACCATGACCGCGAGGCTCTCCGGCCGCAGGCGCGCTCCGCCGCATGCCGGACAGGGCTGGAGGGCCATCAGCCCCTCGATCCGCTCGCGGGTGTTCTCCGAGTCCGTGTTCTCGTAGCGTCGCTCGAGGCTCGCGAGCATGCCATCGAACCGCACCGTGTAGACGCGGCGTCGCCCGAAGCGGTTGCGGTAGGAGACCGTGTGGCGCTCGTCGCCGGTCCCGCTCAGGAGCAGCTCGCGATCGCGCCCGGAGAGGTCCTGCCAGGGGGTGTCGATGTCGATACCGTTCGTCTCGGCCACGGCCTCCAGCAGCCGCCGGTGATAGACGGAGGCGGCCTTCGTCCACGGATCCAGCGCCCCTTCCGAGATCGACAGTGTCGGGTCGGGGACGATCAGCTCCGGGTCGATGACCCGTTGGAAGCCGAGCCCGTGGCAGCGCTGGCAACAGCCGTGAGGCGAGTTGAAGGAGAAGATCCGCGGCTCCAGCTCCGGCATCGAGGTGCCGCAGTTGAGGCACGCGAAGCGCTCTGAAAACAGCATGGTCTCGGGCTCACCACCGTCCGGCAGAGTCTCGATCTCCACCAGGCCCTCGGCTAGCTGCGAGGCCGCCTCGACCGACTCCGAGAGGCGCTTTCGCACCCCCTCCTTCATCACCAGACGATCGACGACGACCGAGATGTCGTGCTTGAACTTCTTGTCGAGCTCGATCTGCTCGTCGAGACGGCGCAGCTCGCCATCTACCTTCACGCGCGCGAACCCCTCCCCGCGCAGCTCGGCGAGCTGCTTGCCGTACTCGCCCTTGCGACCGCGAACGATCGGGGCCAGCTGCTCCTGCGACTGGCCGGAGATCGGGGCGCCGCAGTTGTAGCAGTGGGGTTTGCCGATTCTCGCCCACAAGAGTCGCAGGTAGTCGTAGATCTCGGTCACGGTCCCGACCGTGGAGCGCGGGTTGCGCGAGGTCGTCTTCTGGTCGATCGAGATCGCCGGGCTAAGGCCCTCGATCGAGTCCACGTCGGGCTTCTCCATCTGGCCCAGGAACTGGCGTGCGTAGGCGGACAGTGACTCGACGTAGCGGCGCTGCCCCTCGGCGTAGATCGTGTCGAAGGCAAGGCTCGACTTGCCCGAGCCTGAGAGGCCGGTGATCACGATCAGCGCGTCGCGCGGCAGCTCGAGGTCGATGCCCTTGAGGTTGTTCGCGCGGGCGCCGGAGATGACGATGCGGTCGGACGGCGGCATCACCAACCGATTCTACGGGGGCGAACGGGCGTTCCCGTTGGGGCCGGCTGGCTCAGGCGGGCTCGGCGGCGGGGCGCAGCACCGGCCGGCCCAACACCGAGGCGATCCAGGCGAATCCGGCGCCGGCGAAGGCAACGACGAAGCCGAGGCGCAAGTCGCCGGCGTTGACGATCGAGCCGGCGAACGCCGCTCCTATCCCCGAGCCGAGCACTGCCGCGGTGATCACCCAGCCGAAGGCCTCGGTCGAGGTGCCGGGCGGGGCGATCCGGTCCACCAGCACGTACTCGATCGCGGTTGCCGGCGCAATCGCCAGCCCCGCGAGCACCATCAGCCCGCCCATCACCGCTACCGACGGCACCAAGATGAGCGGCGCCAAGCCCAGGGCGAGGGCGAGGTTGAAGCGTGGATATTGCTCCTCGGTTGGCGATCTCCAGCGCCGCGCCCCGTACCAGATCCCCCCGACCATGCTCGCCACCGCCTGGATCGAGAGGAACGGCCCGACGATCTCCGGACTTCCATGCCTGCCACCGAAAGCCGTGAGCGCCAGCACCAGGGCGCCGCTGGAGAACCCGAACCCCGCCGACGCGACAATCAGGACCCAGATGCCCCGCGAGCGCAGCGGCCCGGCCCAGTGCCGGGGGCCGGCCAGCGCTCGCCACTCACGGGAGGCGGCCGAGGCGGCGAAGGCGACGGTGCCCACGACCGTGAGGATGGCGCCAGCCAACACCGCCGCGCTCGGCGAGACCGCCGCCGTGAGGCCCGCGGCGAGCAGTGGGCCCGTGATGAAGGCGACCTCGATGATCACCGCGTCGAGCGCGTACGCGGACTGGAGCGCCTGCGCATCGTCCAGCATCGCGGCCCAGAGGCCCCGCATGCAAGAGGAGATCGGCGGGATGCTCAGACCCGAGAGCGCGCTCAGCGCCGCCAGCACGGGTACCGACGGGTCCCCGCGCGCTGCGATTACGAGGGCGCCCAACGAGGCCGCATTGACGACCGCCGCGGGCAGCAACACGCGCGGCTGCCCCAGGCGATCGACCAATCGTCCCTGAATCGGCACGCCCACCCCGACTCCCACCAAGGCGAAGGCCTCGACGAGTCCCGCGTCCGCGAAGGAGCCCGTAATGGCCCTGACGAGGAAGAGGATCGCGAGACCCTCGGAGGCCAGGGGCAGCCGCCCGACGAGCGACGCGACAACCGGCAGCCGGGCACGCCTAATCGCCAGGAGCTCTCTGTAGGCCGCCGGGACCATTCCCCTACTTTTTCATGAGCGGGGGGAGCGGGGGTAGTCTCACCGCGTGCCCGAGCCGCCGCCCGTCTCCGGCATCTCCGAGCTGGTGCTCGAGGTCTCCGACCTCGAGGCCGCCCGCCGCTTCTACCGTGACCTCCTCGGCTTCGAGGAGACGTTCTACGGCGAGGGGCGCGACGATCGCTGCTGGTACCTGATCGGCTCGAGCGCCCGGCTCGGCCTGTGGACGCCGCAGGTCGGCCTTGCCGGGGGCCGCGGCGGGGCACACGTGCACTTCGCCTTCCAGCTGAAGCGCGAGGAGCTCGACGCGCTGCTGGACCGCTTGCGGGCTGCCGGCGTCGAGGTCGAGGGGCCGATCCAGCTCGGCGCCGACCGGGCGATCTACGTCACCGACCCCGACGGCAACGTGGTCGAGTTCTGGACGCAGGACATGGCCGATTACTGCGCCGGCGCCCGCGAGGGCGGCGGCCCCGGCACCTTCAAGCGACCGGTATAGCGAGCTGGCCTACTTGCCGGCCTTCGAGTAGACCTCGTCGAGAAGCGAGTCGAGGTCGGCGACGTCGTAGTCGGCGGCGAGCTGCTTGCGCGCCTCGTCGCGCGAGGTGCCGTCGAGGGCGAGCTTCATCGCCACCAAGCGCGCCGCACCGGCATCGTCGCCGGGCGCCGCGTTCGTCGCTTGCGCGGCCGGCTCGGGCTCCGGCTCCGCGGATTGGCCACCCGCCTTCAGCTGCTCGATCAGCGCTTCGGTCGAGACCTTCCCCCTGGGTGCCGGCTCGGCAGGCGCCGGCTGCGGCTCGGACGCCTCTGGCTTCGACTCAGGCGCTTCGGGCTCTGGCGCTGGCGCTTCGGGCTCCGGCTCCGGCTGTGGCGCTTGCGAGTCGCGATTTGAGCCCTCGGGCGCCGGCTTCGCACCGAGTCCCGCCTCGAGCTTTTCGAGCGCGTCGCGGACCTGGTCGAGTCGCTCCCGTGCCTCCGCCTCGGCCTTGGCGCGGATCCGCTCCGCCTCGGCCTGGGCCTGGGTCACGATCTCCTCGGCGCGCTTCTCGGCGTCGGCGACCACTACGCGCACCCGTTCCGCGACGTCGTGGACGATCTTCTCCGTGTCCATGCGGCGAGATTAGCGGCCGGCGGACGAGTCCGGGCGGCCTTGGCCCACGGGTGCAGGCGAAATCGCTGACTTGGCGGGTCGCCGCCCCGGGGAATGGCTGGGTACGTCACGATTCCGGCCCGCGATCCGGCAAGAGGCAAGGCATCAGAACCCACCGCATCCGGACCCTCGATCCTCGTGAAGCGCGATCCTGCCATGCGATTCCGGTCACCACCCCGCCCGCAACCTGCGAGACGTGCTCCGGCGAGCGGGACCGCGCCACGGCGTCGCGCTACTGCGATCACTGGTCGAGGATGAGGTCGCGCCGCCGCTCACGCGTTCCGAGGCCGAAGACCGCTTACTCGCGCTGATCCGGGCAGGAGCGCTCCCGGAGCCGGACCTCAACGTGCGCATCGGCAGTCACGAGGGCGACTTCCTCTGGCGGACGGAGCGCTTGGTCGTCGAGGTGGACGGCTTCGGGTTCCATTCGTCGCGAGCGGCGTTCGAGCGCGAGCTGGTGGAGGCATGATCAGCCGCCTTCGAGTCGCGCCCGGAACGACTTGGCCGGCTCTACGGTGGCCCCGGTGATGCGCACGCGATCGGCGAGCCAGCGGTCCGACGTGACCACGCGGATCGTGGCAGGCTCGGAATCAGCGGCAAGGCGACGGGCGATCTCGTCGTCCGCGGAGTTGGGACGCGGCCGTGGCGCGTGCGCGACCTCGATCACCGTGGACGAGATCGGTGGCGACGGCGGCTGCTCGAACACCACGACCACGTCCTCGCCGCTGACAGCAAGCCAGCGCTCGAGCAGGTCGACGAGACGGTCCATCGCCCCATGCCGATCCTTCCACCATGCGTCGGGACGCGTCCCGATCACGTTCATTCCATCTATGAGCCATCGCACTGACGGCCAGCGTACGCCCCGCGGCGCGGAAACCGGCAGGGGCGGGGCATGGGAGCAAGCCCGGGACGGCGATGGCAGGGAGTACCCGTAGGATCCCGGGATGCCGGCGCGCGGCATCTCCGTCCCCGTTAACGGCACGGCGCGCGCCGACGTCGAGACGGCCTTCGACGTGATCGTCCCGATCGACTTGCCGCGGATGTTTCGCGGCTTCGGTCCGCTGCCCGCCGTGGTCGCGACGGCTGACCAGACGGGTGAGTGGGACCACGTCGGCGCGCGTCGCGTTGTGAAGCTCAGTGACGGCCACGAAGCCAATGAGCGCATCACCGCATACGACCGACCCCGCTACTTCGCCTATCGAGTCGGTCCCTTCGAGGCAGGTCCTCTTCGGCATGTCGTCGTCGAGGCGGATGGCGAGTGGTGGTTCACCGCGCGCGACGCGACGAGTACCGCCATCCGATGGACCTACACCGTCCGGCCTCGTCGCTACGCCACCCCGGTGGTGCGTCTGCTGATCGCTCGGCTCTGGCGCGGCTACGCGAAGCGCGCGCTCGCCCTTGCGATCGACGAGGTTGAACAACAGCAGCCGTAGGCGGGCCGCACAGGAGAGCATGGCGCCCACCTCGCCCTCGCGGTAGGCTCGGCGGCAGCGCCCGCCCATCTCGACCCCGAGGTTCCGTGGCCGCCGACCCAACCACCCTTGAGGAACTCCTCGTCACCGAGCGTGAGCTTTGGCGCGACGGGCCCCCGCGCGAGCTGTTCAAGCGACTACGCGCACAATGCCCGGTCCACTGGACGGCCCGGATCACGGAGTACCCCGAGGAGGCTGGGTTCTGGTCGGTGACGACGGCCGACGACGTTCACGAGGTCAGCCACGACTGGGCGACGTATTCGTCCGAGCTGGGCGGCGTGACGGCGCTGACTGATGCGATCATGCCCCTCGAGCTGGCCCGGGCAATGTTCATCGGCATGGACCCGCCGAAGCACGACCGGCTCAAGATGCTCTTCCAGCGCGGCTTCACGCCGAGGCGGATCGCCGAGCACGAGGACGCGATCCGGGCGATCGCCGTTGGCGTCCTGGACGGGCTCGCCGACCGCGAGACCTGCGACCTCGTCACGGACGTCGCCCAGCCGGTCGTCTCCCGTGTGATCGGTAGCTTCATGGGGATCCCGCCCGAGGACGACGAGATCTGGGCACGGCTGATGAATACGACGCTCGGCGCGGGCGACCCGGACCTCAACCCGGAGGGGGCCCAGTCCGTCATGGAGCGCGACGTGCCCGAGATCTTCGACCGCTGCCGGCGGCTCATCGCCGAGCGCCGCGAGCGGCCCACCGACGACCTGACCAGCGTGCTGGTCCATGCCGAGGTCGACGGCCAGCGCCTGGAGGAGCACGAGATCGTGATGGGGTTCTTCCTCCTCGTCGCCGCCGGCAACGACAGCACGAAGGCGACCTATTGCAGCGGCATGCGGGCGCTCATGGACCACCCTGATCAACGCCAACTCCTGCTCGACGACCCGTCGCGCATCCCGAGCGCGGTCGAGGAGTCGCTACGGATGTTCCCCGCATTCGCTCACTTTCGCCGCACCGCGACGCGCGACACCGAGCTGGGCGAGCAGGCGATCAGCGAGGGCGAAAAGGTCGTCATGTGGTACGTCTCGTCCAACCGCGACGAGTCCCGCTACGACGATCCCGACCGCTTCGACGTCACCCGCAATCCCGAGCACCAGGCCTTCGGCGCCGGGGGCCGGCACTTCTGCCTGGGCGCAGCGCTGGCGCGGCTCGAGCTGCGGATCCTCTTCGAAGAGACGCTCGCGCGCTTTCCCGCGATGGAACCGGCGGGCTCGTCCGAGTACGCCGAGTCGCCATTCGTCAACCAGCTCAAGACGCAGCCGGCCCGACTGCGACCCTAGCCCGCACGGCGGGCCGAGCGTCAGGCCGCGGGCTCGCGCTCTGCTGCGCCCGTGAAGAACTCGACGAGCAGTTGCCCGACCCGTTCTGGCTCGTCGTGCTGCACCCAGTGCGAGGCGTCCGGCAGGCGGACGACGCGCTCGAGGTTGGGGACGTCTGCGCGCTCAGGCTCGGCCAGCTCAGCACCAAGGTAGCGGTCGCGCTCGCCCCAGATCACCAGCGTCGGCGCGTGGATCGGTCGGATACGCGCCTCGGCGCGGCGCGGTGTCTGGCGGAAGGCCGCGCGGTAGTAGTTGATCATCGCCGTCGCCGCGCCCGGCTGCGACCACGCCTCGACATAGCGTCCGAGGTCCTGCGGGGTGAAGGCGCCTGGACGGGCGTCGTGCTCGAAGCCGTAGCGGAAGGACCGCCAGCCGGAGGCGCGCACGAGGCGCTCCGGAAGCCACGGCAACTGGAAGAAGAGCATGTACCAGGACTTGGCGAGCTGACGTGGGCGTCGCAGGCCGTGCAGCAGCCGGCGCGGGTGTGGAGCATTCAATATGGCCAGCCGCTCCACGACCTCCGGGTAGTTCATGGCCGTCAGCCAGGCAACGCCCGCGCCCCAGTCGTGGGCGACGAGGAAGGCGCGGTCGGCCCCGCGTTCGCGGATGAGGTCGCGGACGTCGGCCGCCAGCCGGTCGGGGTCGTAGGCTGCGACACCCACAGGGCGCGACGACAGATTGTAGCCCCGCATGTCCGGCGCGACGACGCGGAAGCCGGCCGCGGCGAGCGCCGGAATCTGGAAGCGCCAGCTGAACCAGAACTCCGGGAACCCGTGGAGCAAGACGACGAGCGGCCCCTCGCCCGCCTCGACGTAGTGCAGCCGCGCCTCGCCGAGGTCCGCGTAACCGTCGCGCAGGCCGGAGGTATTGAGCGTCGCCATGGACCTGCGACCAGCATCCCGCCCCGGCGGGACCCAGTCAAGTTGGTGACCGGCTCCTCAGCTTAGGCCCGCAGCGCCTCGAGGTCGCGGCGCAGCTCCTTCAGCTCGTCGCGGATCCTCGCCGCCTCCTCGAAGCGGAGGTCCTCGGCGGAGGCGAGCATCTCCTCCTCGAGCTCGACGATCAGCTTCTCGAGCTCCTCCGGGCTGCGGATCGCCTCGCCGTCGCGTTGCGCACGCCGCCGGCGCGCCGGCGCCGCGCGCGACTCCATCGCCAGGAACTCGGTCATCTCGGAGATCCCCTTCTGGACGGTC
>VAYK01000153.1 GCA_005884985.1 Actinomycetota bacterium
TGCTCCGACGGGGATCACCATGTTGTCCGACCAGAGCATGCAGCCCTCCGTGGGCATCCGCCACTGGATGTTCGGGTTGTCAGACGAGAGCTGAGGTGCGTCGCCCGACCAGCCGATCACCGCCACCGCGTCGCCACTGGTCAGGTCACGAGCGTAGTCGTTGCCCGTGAACCGGCGGATCTGCCCGGAGTCCGCGGCCGCCTTGATCTTGGCGATCGCCGACATCCAGTCGCCCTCGGTGACGTTGTTGAGGTCGACGCCCTGGCACTTCATCACCAGCGGCACGGTGTCGCGCAGCTCGGTGAGCATGTCGACCTTGC
Source organism: Actinomycetota bacterium (assembly GCA_005884985.1). GTDB lineage: Bacteria > Actinomycetota > Thermoleophilia > Solirubrobacterales > 70-9 > AC-56. The sequence goes on from VAYK01000153.1 coordinate 321, forward strand.
CCTTGTACTTGGGGTTGAAGAGGTCGCAGATCGAGTGCACGTCGGGCGCCAGGTCCTTGCGGACCGTGATCCCGGTCATGCCGCTCTGCCAGGGCACCGAGAAGTCGCGGTTGGGGTCGAAGCTCGGGTGCTGCAACGTCGGCACCAGGTTCTTCTCGACGTTCGGGATTGCCGACTTATCGAGGTTCTGCAGATAGCCGAGGTCGTACATCTTCTTCGCCATCCAGTCGGTGACCACGAACATCGACCGGCCGCCCGACTGGCCCTTGGCCAGCAGCGGCTGGACCTTGCCGAAGAACTCCTGGTTGTCGTTGACGTCCTCGATGTACTTGGTTTGCAGGCCGGTGGCCTTGTCGAAGTCGGAGACTGTGTTCTTGTCGATGTAGAGCGGCCAGTTCGAGATCGTCCAGCTCCCGCTTGGCTTTCCGGATGTCTGCACCGTCTGGACATTGGCCGTGCCGCCGCTCCCGATTCCGCTGCCGCCGCCGCACGCGGCGACCCCCAGGCTTACGCCGAGGGCGACCACGGCTGCGATCGCGAGCCTGCCGCGCCTGCGGTGGCGGGCGTGGGTGGTCGTGTCGATCCTTCGCTCGCTGAGCATGGTCAAATCGTCTCCTTGCCTCATGCAGTCGCCGTTTGGGGAAGTTCCTCTTGTCTCGGGGCGCCGTTCGTGTTCGCGATGGTCGCCGCCGCTGACTCGCGGACGACGTGGATGTGGTCGGGCGACCAGCTGAGCCGCACCGGGGCGCCGCCGCCGGGCAGTCTGGCTCGCTCGGCCTCGCTGGCGTTCGGCACCAGCACCGTCAACGTGACGTCGTCGGGCAGCCGCACCACGATCTGAGTCGAGGTGCCGAGGTAGACCGAGCTCTCGACGACGCCGTCGACGCTCGGCATCCCATCGCCCGAGGACCCTCCAGCGTGTTCGATTCGAAGCTTCTCCGGGCGCACCACGGCGTGGCAGCGCTCACCGTTCGCGAGCCCGTTGACATGCGCCTCCACCTCGGGGCCGCTGTCGAGCCGGATCGTGCCCCGATCGCCACTGGCCGAGGCGATGGTGCCCGGCATCAGGTTGGAGACGCCGATGAACCCGGCGACGAAGGTCGTGCCGGGCCGCTCGTACACGTTCTCCGGCGTGTCGACCTGCTCCACGATCCCGTTCGACATGACCGCGATGCGGTCCGACATCGTCAGCGCCTCCTCCTGGTCATGGGTCACGTAGACGAACGTGATCCCGACGTCGCGCTGGATCCGCTTCAGCTCGAGCTGGAGCCCCTTGCGGAGCTTGAGGTCGAGCGCGCCGAGCGGCTCGTCCAGCAGCAACACCTTCGGCAGGTTGACCAGTGCCCGGGCGAGCGCCACCCTCTGCTGCTGGCCGCCTGAGAGCTGATTGGGCTTTCGGTTGATCTCCGCGGCGAGGCCGACCCGCTCGAGCTCCGACTCGACGCGCCCCGCGATCTCGCTCTTGGAGACCTTCTTGCGGCGCAAACCGAAGGCGACGTTCTCGCGCACGCTCAGGTGCGGGAACAGCGCATAGCTCTGGAAGACCGTGTTCGTCGGCCGGCGGTACGAGGGAAGCCCTGCGACGTCGGCGCCGTCGATCAGGATCCGTCCGGCCGTCGGCTGCTCGAAGCCCGCCACCATGCGCAGCGTCGTGGTCTTGCCGCAGCCACTCGGCCCGAGCAAGGTGAAGAACTCGCCGCGGCCCACGTCGAGATCGAGGTCCTGCACCGCGATCAGGTCGCCGAAGTGCTTGCTCACGCGGTTGAGACGAACCGAAGGCTCGATTTCGGCAGGGGACGCCTGGGCGCCCCCGTGACCATCACTCTCGCTACCCCGTTCCAAGTTGCGGCCTCTCCTCGCCTCCTGGCTGTGCGCGGCCGTTGCCGCGCTGTCGATTGAACGGGCGGAGCCCTCTCCGCTTCAGCTAAGTATGGCCCACACGGTGGGCCGTGCAAGGGACGATATCGCCCAAACGTCTAATCGGCCTTTGCCAATTCGGACAAGGGCCGGGTGGCGGCTTCGAACCTAATCCGTTGTGCGACTGCCCATTCTGTTGTACGGAACGTCGACGGACCTGGACACGCAGTCGCAGGACGGGCGGCCTACGAACGGACGACCAGGACCGGCATTTCGGACCCCGGTCAGGGGCTTCCCACCGCTGAGATCATGCTCCCGACCGGACGGTCGCAATGCGCGGACGTCCCAGAACGGTGAACATGCGTTGTACACAGCGCATAATCAAACCGTGCCCAATTCACCCCGGATCGGGTTGCGCGTCAGCCCTTTTGGCTATACGGTTTATCCAAGCTGTAGCGAGGACGGAAGGAGAGAAATGGCCACCACCGGCACGCGGTCCGCGGCGCCCCCGCAGGCGGGCCTCCAGGAGCTCGCCAAGCGCCATCTGTGGATGCACTTCACGCGCCACGGGGCCTACGACGATGGCGAGGTGCCGATCATCGTTCGCGGCGAGGGGCCGTACGTGTGGGACGAGCACGGCAACCGCTACCTAGACGGTCTCTCCGCGCTGTTTTGCGTCAACGCCGGCCACGGGCGGACGGAGCTGGGCGAGGCCGCCGCGCGGCAGGTCGAGGAGCTCGACTTCTACACGATCTGGAGCTACGCGCACCCGCGCGCGATCGAGCTGGCGACGCGGATCGCCTCGCTGGCCCCAGGCGACCTGAACCGCGTCTTCTTCACCTCCGGCGGATCGGAGGCCGTGGAGTCGGCGATCAAGCTGGCGCGGGCCTATCACCAGCGAACCGGAAGCCCCCGCAAGACGAAGTTCATCAGCCGCGAGATCGCCTATCACGGGACGACTCTCGGGGCGCTCGCCGCAACCGGCATCTCGGACCTCCGCCAGGAGTTCGAGCCGCTGGTGCCGGGTGGGTTCCAGGTGCCGAACACCAACAGCTATCGCTGGCCGGCGGACCGCGACCCGCTCTGGGCAGCCGATCAGATCGAGGAGAAGATCCTCTACGAGCACCCCGACACGGTCGCCGCCGTGATCCTCGAGCCGCTTCAGAACGCGGGCGGCTGCATCCCGCCGCAGGAGGGCTACTTCCAGCGGGTGCGCGAGATCTGCGACCGCCACAACGTGCTGCTGGTCTCCGACGAGGTGATCTGCGCCTGGGGGCGGCTCGGCCACTGGTTCGGCTGCGAGCGCTACGGCTACCAGCCCGACATCATGACGGTCGCCAAGGCGCTCACCTCGGCCTACGTGCCGATGGGCGGGTTGATCGCCTCGGACCGTGTCGCCGAGCCGTTCATGCACGGCAAGGAGATGTTCACACACGGCCTCACCTTCGCCGGCCACCCGGTGGCCTCGGCGGTGGCGATGGCGAACCTCGACGTGTTCGAGCGCGAGGACATCTGCGGCCACGTGCGGCGCAAGGAGGGCGAGCTGCGCGGCATGCTCGACTCGCTGCGCGACATCCCGATCGTCGGCGACGTGCGCGGCGACGGCTTCTTCCAGGCGATCGAGCTGGTCAAAGACCAGGAGACCAAGGAGGGGTTCACGGACGAGGAGTCGGAGTGGCTCCTACGCGGATACCTGTCGGGCGAGCTCTTCCGACGCGGCCTGATCTGCCGGGCCGACGACCGCGGCGACCCGGTAATCCAGCTGGCGCCGACCCTGGTCTGCGATACCGAGCAATTCGAGGAGATCGAGAACGTGCTGCGTCCGGTGCTCACCGAGGCCTGGGAGCGGATCAAGGGCTGATGCTGACCGTCGGCAGCCTGGTTGGCGATTGCGGCCTCGAGCTGGCCGCCGGGAGCGACGGTGCCGAGCGGCCGATCCGCTGGGTGCACATCTCCGAGCTCGAGGACCCGACCCCGTGGCTCTCCGGTGGCGAGCTGTTGCTGACGACCGGGATCCAGCTCAAGGGGGCCGCGCGGCAGCGCCGCTTCCTTGCCCGGCTGGCCGAGCGCGACGTGGCCGGGCTCGGGCTGGGCACGGGCTTCGAGCACGAGCGACTGCCGAAGCCGCTCCTGGACGAGGCCAAAAAGCGCGGCATGCCCGTGTTCGAGGTCCCCTACGAGATGCCGTTCATCGCGATCACGGAGCGAGCCTTCGCGCGGCTGGTCAACGAGCAGTACGCGGTCCTGGAGCGCGCCGCCCAGGTGCACGAGCGTTTGGAACGGTTGGTGATCGAGGGACGGGGGCTGGAGGCGATCCTGGGATCGGTCGCGTCGGCGATCGGCGGCGTGGCGATCGTCCAGGACACCACCGGCCGTGAGCTGGCGCGTCATCCCGGCAAGGGTGGCCCTGGCGCCGCGGCCCTCAAGGCGCTCAGCGCCGAGGCCGCCGCGCGGCGGGCGACAACGTCGGCTCTGACCCCGTTCGAGCCTCAGCACGAGTCGCTGACCGGGCGCGCGCTGGCCGTCCCGGTGCCCGGGCGGCGCGGTGGCCCCCCCGTCGCCTGGCTGTTCGTGGTCAGCGAGCGCGGCCCGCTGGGCGCCTTCGAGCGCCTCACCGCCCGGCAGGGCTCGATGGTCGTGGGGTTGGAGCTGATGCGGGAGCGGGTGGTTCGCGAAACGGAGCGACGCCTCGCCGGCGACGTGCTCGCCGAGGCACTCGGGGGCAGGCTCGACTCCGACGAGCTGCGTGGCCGGCTGCGGCCGTTCGGGATCGGCGCCGAGGCGGCGGTGCTGGTGTTCGAGGTCGATGACCCGCACGCGGGCGAGCGGGCCTTGGAGCTGGAGCTGGCCAACGCCGGCATCGCGGCGCTGGTCGCGACCAGTGCCGCGGCTGGACGCCCGCTCCTATGCGCCGTGATCGACGGGCGGGTGGGCGATCCACTCGAGGTTGCCGGCAGCCTGCGCTCGGCGCTGGCGGGGACGCACGGCCAGGTGCGAGCCGCCGCCAGCGCCGTGCCTTCCACGAGGCCCGCTGCGCGCTGGAGGCAACCTCGCTGACTGACGGCGGCGCTCCCGAGGTGGCCAGTCATCAGGATCTGGGGGCGTTCACGTTGCTGCTCTCGCTGCAGGACGAGGACGCGCTCCGCCTCTACAGCGACGGCCTGCTGGAACCGATCGAGCGCACCGAGGGCGAGTACGGCGGCGAGCTCCTGCGCTCGCTTGAGGCCTACATCGAGCACAACGGCAACTGGGAGCGCGCGGCCCGGCAGCTGTATTGCCACCGCCACACGCTCCGCTACCGGATCCGCAAGATCGAGGAGCTCACGGGACGCGACCTTTCGCGGGCCACGGACAGGATCGAGCTCTGGTTGGCGCTTCGAGCGAGGGAGCTGGTCGGGTGACTAACTCCGGCGACATCCTCGGCTCCGCCTCCGCGTCCGGCTTTGCCGGACGACCGGTCGGCTCCCTGGCCGGGTCCGGGCGAGGACCGGGCGCCAGGGCCCTCAAGGTGGCCGTTCTGGGCGCCGGGGGGACGATCGCGCCGGCGATCGTGCGCGACTTGGCCGAGTCGGACGAGGTCGCAGGCCTGCTGCTGCTCGACATCGACGAGGCCCGGGCTGAGCACGTGGCGTCGCAGTACGGGGGGCCGAAGGCCCACGCCGCGCTCGCCGACGCGCGCGCTTCCACCGACGCCCCGACCTCTCTCGCTCGCGCCCTCGAGGGCTGCGACGTGCTCGTCAACTCAGCCAGCTACCGGGTCAACCTCGACGCGATGACGGCCTGCTTGAAGGCGGCCTGTCATTACCTCGACCTCGGCGGGCTGTACTGGATGACCGGCCGTCAGCTCGAGCTCGGCCCGCGGTTCGAAGGCGACGGGCTGCTCGCCCTGCTCGGCATCGGCTCGGCGCCGGGCAAGACCAACCTGATGGCCCTGCGAGCAGCCCAAGAGCTGGTCGCTCCGATTGACGCGATCC
>VAYK01000026.1 GCA_005884985.1 Actinomycetota bacterium
GCCGGAGGCGTGGAGCTGGACGTTGACGCGGCGCGCGATGCGGTCGAACGGCTGGGGGCGGGGCTCCAGCTCAGCGGACTGGAGACAGCTGAGGGGATCGTCCGGGTCGCCAACCAGGAGATGGTTCGAACGCTTCGGGTGGTCACCGTCGAGCGCGGCGTCGACCCACGCGGCTTCGCCCTGATGCCGTTCGGCGGCGCGGGGCCGATGCACGCCGCGGCACTCGCCGAGGAGCTGGGCATGGAGCGGATCCTCTGCCCCCGCGCGAGCGGCGTTCTCTCGGCGCTCGGCCTGATCGCCTCCGAGCGGCGCCGAGACACCGCGAGGACAGTGCTCCTCAGCGGAGACGACCTGACCGCCGAGCGGATCGCCTCCGAGGTCGAGGAGCTGCGGGAGTCGATCGGGGCGGGACTCGAGGAAGCCGAGCCCGAGGCCACCTACGAGCTTCGCTACCGGGGCCAGGCGTTCGAGCTGGGCGTTCCTGGGCCGCCACGGCCCGACCCCGCGGACCTGGCGGAGCGATTCGCCGCCGAGCACGAGCGCCGCTACGGCTACCGGGACCCCGACGCCGAGGTAGAGCTGGTCAACGTGCGCCTGGCACTGGTCGTCACCGCGCCGGCCCCGGAGCCCGTGGCGGCGCCGGCGGGGCGCCTGGAGCGCTCCGGGCGACCGGCGCGCTTCGGCAGCGCGTGGATCGAGGCGGAGGTGCTGCGCGGCGAGCCCGAGGCGGGCACCGCGGCGGCCGGGCCGTGCATGTTCGAGCTGCCGGAGGCGACGCTGGTCCTGCCGCCGGGCTGGCGCGCGGAGGTGGACGGGCGGGGCACCATCGTGGGAGCGCGCGAGCGATGAGGCCGCGACTTGACCCGGTCACGCTCCAGGTCCTGGTCGGCGCGTTGCGAGCCGCCTGCGAGGAGATGGGCGCGGTGCTCGTGCGCGCTGCCCACTCGGCAAACATCAAGGAGCGCCGCGACTGCTCGACGGCGCTGTTCGACGCTGCCGGGGAGCTGGTGATGCAGGCGGAGCAAATCCCCGTCCACCTCGGCTCGATGCCCGACGCGGTCGCCGCCGTGCTCGGCGAGGAGCAGCGGCCCGGCGACGTGTGGATCCTCAACGACCCATACCAGGGGGGCACTCACCTGCCCGACATCACCCTGATCTCGCCGATCTTCACCGACGAGGAGCTGCTCGGCTTCGCCGCCAGCCGCGCCCATCACGCGGACGTCGGCGGACCGACCCCGGCAGGGATGCCGGCCCGCTCCACCCGGCTCGAGGACGAGGGCGTGGTGATCCCGCCCACCCGCGCCAACGACGATCGGCTGGCGCGCCTGGCCGCCGAGATGCGCAACCCGCCGCAGCGCCTCGCCGATTTGCGAGCCCAGCGAGCCGCCAACCTGACCGGCGAGCGTCGCCTGCTCGAGCTGGCCGGCAAGCACGGGCTCGAGGTGCTTCGCTCCGGGATGGCGGAGATCCTCGACTACGCCGAGCGCCGCACGCGCGCGGCGCTCGCCGAGCTGCCCGACGGCGCCTACGAGGCAGAGGACCTGATGGAGGACGACGCCGTCGGCGAGCCGCGCGACATCCGGCTGAGGGTCACGGCGACGATCGACGGTCAGCGCCTGACGCTCGACTTCACCGGCACCGATTCACAGGTCGCCGGCAACCTCAATTGCCCCCTGCCGGTCACCAAGTCGGCCTCCTTCTTCGCCGTCCGCGTGCTCACTGACCCCGACGCGCCCCCCTCTGCCGGCGCCTTCCGTCCGGTCGAGGTGATCGCTCCCGAGGGCTGTCTGCTGCACGCGCGGCCGCCCGCCGCGGTCGCCGCCGGCAACGTGGAGACGTCCAGCCGGGTGGCCGACCTGGTGATCGAGGCCCTCGCGGGCGCGACGCCGGCGCCCGCCCAGGGCCAGGGGACGATGAACAACCTGACCCTGGCCAGCAAGGGATCTGGGCGCGGAGCCGAACGGCGACGCGACAGGCAGGTGGCGGGCGATTGGACCTACTACGAGACAGTCGGCGGCGGCCAGGGCGCCTGCCCCGACGCCGACGGGCCGAGCGCCATCCACGTGGCCATGTCGAACACCCTCAACACGCCGGTCGAGGCTCTGGAGGCCGAGTTCCCGCTTCGTGTGCGCGAGCTGTCCGTACGCAGGGGCAGCGGAGGCGCCGGGCGGCACCGCGGCGGCGACGGGATCGTGCGCGAGTTAGAGGCCCTCGCCCCGATGAGCTTCACCCTGATCGCCGAGCGCCGCCGCCACGCCCCCCGAGGGCGCGACGGCGGCGCCGACGGCAAACCCGGCCGCAACCTGCTGAACGGCGAGCCCCTGCCCTCGAAGGCGGCGGGGGAGCTCCGCGCCGGCGACCGGCTCCGGGTCGAGACTCCCGGCGGCGGGGGGTTCGGTCAGGCAGCCGGCGGCCGCTAGCCAGCCCCGCCAGTGGGCCGAAAACCGCATATAGCCGCCATTATTCGGACCACCTCGCGGTCTAGCGCCAGCCTCGAAAGGCCTCCAGCAGGGTTCGCTCTGCCTCCGCGGAAAGCGACTCCGGTGGCAGATGGCCGAGGGCGCGAATCGTCTCGCGCATCTGGTCGAGATAGGCCTGGCAGCCGTCGCACCCGGCCAGGTGCCGTTCGAAGCGGCCGCGGTCCTCGGTGGGCAGGGTGTCCTCGAGGTACTCGGTGATCACGTCGACCAGTTCCTTGCAGCTCATCTTCGGCGTTTCGACTTCGTTCATCGCCCCAGCTCGTCGGCCTCGAAATGGCGCTCCAGCGCCGCGCGGACCTTGGATCGCGCCCGATGGAGGAGCACTCGCTGATTGGTCTCGCTAAGGCCCAGGGCGTTGCGCGTCTCCGCGGCCGACCAGCCGCTGATGTCGCGCAGGGCGATCACCTCGCGCTGCCGGATGGGGAGCTTCGCGATCGCCTCCAGCAGCACCCGGCGCGCTTCCTCGGTGCTGAGGCGCTCCTCGGGCGAGTCCCACTCGGCGGGCGGGCGGGCCCAATGGCCGGGGTAGGAATCGTGAACGGACTGGAAGCGGTCGGGCGAGACGACGGGCTCGTCGCGCCCCTCCTCCGCGCGGCGCCGCAGGAACGAGAACGGAAGCACGCGGCGCTCGCGCTGGCCGCGGGTGCGCGCGTTGTTGAGCAGGATGCTGGCGATCCAGGTCCGCAGCGAGGAGCGGCCCTCGAAGCGGTCGATCCCGTTCAGGACGGCGAGCCAGGTGTCCTGAACCACCTCCTCGGCGATCGCCCGACTGGGCACGTGCATGAGGGCGAGCCGCATCAGGAATGGCCCGTGCTCTTCGACCAGCTTCCTGAACGCGTCCTCGTCGCCGCGTCGCAGAGCGGCTACCAGCCTCTCGACGTTCGCAGCCCGCGTCGATCCGTCGGGCCCGCCGCCGGTCGAGGCTTCCTGCTCCCCCATCGATGGCGATTGTTTCACGCCCACTTTGGCGGCGCCGCGCACCGGTGCCAACCCGAGCCTCGGGCGGCGCTCAACGCCTAGCTACTGGAGTTCCTGGACGAAGTCGCAACATAGCGCACAAAGTTGGCGTTTTCACTTCGCTCCTCTAAAATGATGCGCCCGAGCCGGCAACAAGCGCCCACTACGGGCAACACCGGCTCCGGAAGCTCGCATTCCACAATTCGATCAAGTACTGATGCCTATTGCCTTCAAAGAATGGGCTGTTACGGTGCGCGCCCTCGCTGAGGGTGAGCAGCTCGTCACCCTGCGCAAGGGCGGGATCCGCGAGGAGAACAGGCACTTCGAGGTCGAGCACGACCGCTTCTTCCTCTACCCGACGTTCGATCACCAGCGCAACGACCTGGTGCGCGAGTCGCACCACCCCGAGTTGCGGCGCGCCCTCGAGGAGGGCGTGTGGCCCGATGAGGAGCCGCCACCGCGGGCGCTGCTCCAGGACGGCGGCATCCCGCAGCCCGACCGGGTGCGGATCCGCTCCTGGGCCGAGGTCGCCGATCACTTCGAGACCTCCGACCCACGCATCGTCGACAGCCTCTCCCCGTTCCACGTCTGGACTCAGGACTACGCGCACAAGCGGCTGAGCTGGAAGCCGCGCCACCCGATCCACGTGCTGCTGCTGCGGGTCCACCGGATCCCGCGGCCGGTCACGGTGCGCGTCCGGGACGAGTACCACGGGTGCCGCTCCTGGGTGGAGATCGACCGCGAGCTCCCCTTCGAGGGCACACCGGTGATGGCGGATGAGGAGTTCGTGCGGGCCACCGCCGAGATCCGCGACATCTGCGGCGAGACCGAGCCCGTCCCCGCCTGACAATCCCTCCCCGCAACGACTTCGCGGCAGTCGTCCGCGCAGCCCGGCGCGTGCTCGTGCTCGGGATCGGAGGCGGCGGCGACGTGGTCGGGGCGCTCGCGGTCGCACGGCTGTGCGAGTCGCTTGGCACCCCGTTCGTTCTCGGCGGGGTCGCCTGGGAGCGGATCCCGATCGATCCACATCCCGGACCGCGCACGGTGGCCGAGATTCGCGGTGGCCGGCCGCTCGGCGATGCGGCCGTGCTCGCCGGGCCCGACACCGGCACGCCGGAGGGAGTGTCGTTCGCCGAGGCGGGGATGGCGGCCCACCTCGGTACCGAGACCGTGCTGGTCGACGTGAGCGGCGGGACGGCCGGCGCGGCCGCCGGGATCGCGACCGCCGTGGGACAGCTGGACTGCGACCTGCTGGTGTGCGTCGACGTCGGCGGCGACGTGCTCGCCCGCGGCGGCGAGCCCGGGCTCGCGAGCCCGTTGTGCGACGCGGTGATGGTCGCCGCCGCCCTGCGGGTCGCCGGCTGGGTCAAGCCGCTGCTGGCGGTGATCGGACCGGGTTGCGACGGCGAGCTGACCGCGGCGGAGGTGCTCGAGCGGGTCGCCCGGCTGGCGCGCGCGGGTGCCTGGCTGGGCGCCTGGGGGCTGACGCCGCAGGTCGCCGACGAGCTCGACGCCGCCACGACCCTGGTGCCGACGGAGGCCAGCCTGCAGGTCGTCCGCTGTGCGCGCGGAGAGGTGGGCGACGCCTACATCCGCGGCGGCCGGCGTCGCGTGGAGCTGGGACCTCTGGGGGCGTTGGCCTTCGTCTTCGACCCCGTCGCCGCGCCGTCCGAGACACTTCCCCTGGCCCACGCGGTGACCGCAGCCGAGAGCATCGAAGAGGGCCGCGCCGCCCTCGCCGCTCGCGGCATCTACACCGAGCTGGA
>VAYK01000028.1 GCA_005884985.1 Actinomycetota bacterium
CTTGCTCGACGTGAACGCAGCCGTGAGCGAGGCCTGCAACAACGTCGTGGTCCACGCTTACGAGGGCGCGGAAGGGCCGATGGACGTCCACCTGTGCATCCAGCCGACCGAGCTCGAGGTCATCGTCAGCGATCAGGGAGTGGGCATCCGGCCGAACGTGCCGGAGCCCGACCTCGAGGTTCAAGGCCTCGGGCTGTCGCTGATCCAGGCACTGACGGACCGCGTCGAGTTCGTGGGCGGCATGGGAGAGGGCACGAGCGTCCGGATGAGCTTCACCTTCGACGGCGGCCCAGAGGTGCTGTCCGATGCCGATCGCGGGGATGAGCGCGAGTTCAGCCCACCCCCCGGCGAGCTCTCGATCGCCGTCTCGTCCGGCCCCCTGGCGGCGCCGGTGCTGGGCCGCATGATCGCGATGCTCGCGGCGCGAGCGGAGTTCTCGCTCGAGGGCATCTCGGAGGCGGAGCTGGTCACCGACGCCCTTGCGGTACACGCACCGAAGATGATCGTTGGCAACAAGATCCAGCTCGGCATCGATCGTTCCGACGGGCAGCTCGCGGTTCCGAGCGGCTCACCGAGGAACGCCGGGTCGAGAGCTCCGCCGACGGCGAGCTGCTCTGCCTGGTTCTCGGCGCTCGCTGAGGGCAGCCGCTCAGGTGCCAACCGAGTCCGGGTCGTCGACGATCTCCAGACGTTGGTCGAGCTTGGTGAGCGCCAGCAGACGCTCGACGGCGTTTGGGCCGCGAACGACCGCCAGGCGACGGCCCTCGGAGCGGGCGCGTTCATCAGCAGCGACCAAGGCGCGAAGCCCGGTCGAGTCGCTGAACTCCACGCGACGCAAATCGAGCACCAGCGTCCCCGGCGAATCGGCCTCGATGGCGGCCAGCTCGTTCTCGAGTCCTTCGCTGCTAGCGATATCGAGCTCGCCGATCAGGACGACCCGTGTCTGCCCGGGATGCTGTTCGGTGGTTACGTCGAGCGGTGTCACGTCGAAGGAAGAAGCGCAAAGATACACAGGCGAAGGCGTGTGTCCGCGCAGTCCGGCGGTCGAGCGTGGCGGTCAAGCATCCGCTTCATCGCCGGCGTTCGCCCGCACCGCCGCCAGCAGCTTACGGAGCGCCCCTCGCATGATCCGCGAGACCTGCATCTGTGAGACCCCGAGGCAGCGGCCGATCTCGTATTGGTTGAGGTTCTCCTCGAACCGAAGCCTGATGACGCGGTGCTCGCGCTCGTCGAGCGGCGCCTCCTCGACGGCTAGCTGCGCCTCCACGGCGTCATAGCCCGGCTCGGTCTGGCCGAGCGTCTCCATGATCGTCGTCGACTCCACGTCCTCTTTGCTTCTGCGCACCTCGAGCGACATCGTGCGACGGGCCTCGCCGGCCTGCAGGGCCTCCCAGACCTCCTCGTCGTCCAGGTAGAGGCGCTCGGCGATCTGGGAGACCGTCGGGGTACGGCCTAGCTCGTCGCCCAGCTCGCCGGCCGCCTTGTTGACCGCCATCGCCCGCTCCTGGAGGCCCCTGGGCAAGCGCACCTCCCAGACCCGGTCGCGGAAGTGGCGGCGGAGCTCACCCAGGATCGTGGGCGCCGCGTAGGCGACGAACGACTCTCCGCGCTCGAGATCGAACCCGTCCAGCGCCTTGACGAGCCCGAGGCTGGCCACCTGGATCAGACGGCGAACCAGCTCCTCCTTCAGAGCTGGATCGCGCGTCTTGGCATAGCGGCGGAGAAGCTTGGTCTCAGCGCTTATGCGCCGATCCGGCTTCGGCGCCGCGTGGTGATCGGCACGGGACAAGCGCGCACCTTCTTCGCGGACGTCGGTATCAGTTCCGCGACGAACCGCGCACTGTTGCATCGCCCCGGTGGCGGCTTGATCGCTATCTGGCCTATGAAACCGCCGCGGCTCGGTGATGCCCGGCGGCCCAGTGCTCGGAGACTACTGGAGGATGGCCATGCCCAACGTCAGTGGGTCCACCGCGAGGACGCCCGCCACCCCCAGGTCGAGGCTCTCGAACACAGGAATGGCCCTGTCGATCGCGGTCAGCTCGAGCATCCGGCGCACATCACCCCACGCGAGTGCAACGCGGTTTCGAATAAGCACCGAATCGGAAGCGGAATGTCGGGGTTACTACGGGCGATGGGCAACTGGGACAGAACGCGTAAGGACGGGCCACTCACCGTCCAGGTGGAGCAAGCTGGCGACGCGCTCATGGTTTCGGCCATCGGAGAGCTCAGTCGCTCCACTGCCGAGACCTTCGAAGCTGAGTTGCGACTGGTGATCAGCGGTGACGCCTCAACCGTCATCCTGGACCTCGGCGGCGTGGGCTTCATCGACCCCACGGGCATGCGATCCGTGGTCCGGATCGCGAACCATTCGCTTCGGGCCGGAGGCCGGCTTCGACTGCGGCATGCATCGGCGCCCGTCCAACAAGGGATCGAGTGGGGCGGCTTGGAGCATTTGCTGCCGTTGGTCGACTGAGGCATCTGCCCCAAGAACCACAACGCTACGTGCGCCGCCCGAATACCTGCGCGATTGCAGGGGTTCAGCGTTCAGAAGCGGTACGCGGGTTCAAGTAGGCACCGATTGGAGGCGGGATGTCGGGGTACTTCCAAGACCGTCGCACCCGACTTTCCTGAGAGGCATGCGATGACTCCAGGTGGGCAGGTTCTCGAGTTTGCAAGGCGTGAGGGGATCCTGGGTTTTTCGGGAGTCCCCTCCGCCGGGAGCGTCGCTTTCGAGTGGCGGCGCTCCCATCTGGTCGGGAGCCCTCCCGCGGGGGTTCAGCGAGCCTCCAAGCGGGCTCCAATCCGCGCCGTCATAGCCTGCCGGCGATCAAGACACGGCGTTTACGAAGAGCACAGCCAACGCGATGGCCAGGATGCCCACAACGCCAGCCAGCAGCAGCGCACCCAACCCGATCATGACCCGGCCAAGCCAGTCCCCTAGGCCTCCCATGAGAGAAGCGTACTGCGAGGCCCCCTCTCTTCTCGGCTCTGCGTCGAAAGCGAGATGGCGGGGGGCGATTCCCTGCCGCCGGCGAAGCACGTTCAAGGGCCGACACGCGAAACGGGGCAGCGAGAGCGTCAGCGAGGTCCTGAGTGTTGAGCGGACAAACGGTGTCGGGTGCACGAGAAACCCTGCGTTAGCGGGGCTTTCGGAGAGTGGGCGCTGCTGGGCTCGAACCAGCGACCTCCAGCTTGTCGAGCTGGCGCTCTCCCTACTGAGCTAAGCGCCCATAAGGGAAGAATCTAGCAACGCGATCGCGGTCAGCGGCCGGCGCTGGCAGAGGGCCACCTGCGCCGGTCAGCCCGTCGTGGCCGGCTCCCGCGCCCGGGACGGCGGCGTCGCCATCAGTCCCTTTGCGTACATGGTCTCGACGAAGACCTCGCGGGTGTCGGCCGAGGGCTCCCAGCCGATCGCCGCCTTGAGCTTGTGGTTCGAGACGACCCACGGATAGCGAATGAAGTCCAGGTTGCCAGGTGGCGACTCGATGCGCGGCGCGTGGAGCGCCCAGGCCACGGCGTAGATCCGGCGCACGGTCTTCAAGGAAATCTTCCGCGTCCTCAGCCCGATCATCTGAGCGGACTCTCCCCACCTCAGGACCCCGTCGCCGGCGACGTTGAAGGCGCCGCCGGCCTTGGCGTCGAGCAGGCCGGCGATCGCGCTCACGACGTCGTCCTCGTGGACCAGCTGGAACTCCTCGTCGACGCCGTCCATGATCGGCATGAAGCTCGATTTCTCCCATCCCCGCGAGATGTAGTTGTCGACGTTCGGCCCGAACACGATGCTGGGCCTGACGATCGTCATCACCCGGTCCGGATGTTCGAGCGCCCAGAGCTGGCAGAGGCGGTCGGCCTCCGCCTTGTGGCGCGCATAGGAGAAGTCGGGCTGGCCGCGGACCGGCCAGTCCTCGGCGATCGGCTTCGGGTTGTCTGGGAAGGCCCCATAGGCCGTCGCCGAGGAGGTGACGAGCAGCTGCTGAATGCCGGCCTCGGCCGCGGCCCGCAGGACGGTCTCGGTGCCATTGACGTCGATGTCGTACATCCGCGCCTCGTCGCGGATCCGGTTGAGGAGGAAGGCCATGTGGACGAGCGCGCCGGGACGCTCTCGCTCGAGCAGGTCTCGGATCGCGCCGAAATCACGAACGTCGCCGCGCACGAAGTCGGCCTTGGCGTGCGGGCTCGCCGGCGGGCGGATGTCGAGGTTTACGATCCGCTCCGTTTCCTCCCGCGCCCCCAGGATCTCGGTGAGACGCGAGCCAATGTAGCCAGAGCCTCCGGTGATCAGATACCGCACGGCGCCCATCCTATTGATCCGCCGGGTGGTAACGCAGCGATCGTTGTCCGCCTCGTAGCAGCATGTACCGTCCGCTTAGCCGTTCCGGAACATCGCTGCAAATCAATGGAATCCGAGACGCCACCCGAGCCGGAGGTCTAGCGCAACATATGTCGAACCTTGGTGTTAAGTTAGTCGAGTCGTCGCCAATCAAGGCAGTAGAGACTTGAGGACCGACGGGCCAGCGTGAACTCGCTGGCGGCACGTCCTTCGGAAACCAAGGGCCCCTTTACCGGGGCCCTTTTCCGTTGCTGCCCCCCGACAGACCAAAGATGACGTCCAGATCGACGGAGGCCCACGTTTCAGGCGTCCGGCTCGACCCGCAGGGTGAGGCCATCCATTCCCGATACGGTCACGGCTTCACCTGGTTCGACCGGCGTGCTCGCGCGCGCGTTCCATAGCTCGCCGCGAACCCGTACGAGCCCGACCGGCGAGCATGGCTGCACCACCTCCGCCCGCATCCCGACCAGCGTTTCGGGCCCGACACGCAGCCGGTAGCGGCGCACGAACCATCTCCAGAACATGAGCTCGACCACTTCCACAGCCAGCGCGGCGCCCAGAGCCAACACCCCCACGGCGACGGGAGCAGGAACAGGCCGGCGATCGCGAGCAGAACCAGCATCGACCTGAAGGATGACGAGCGAGGGGTGCCTACCGGATCCCGGGCCTCGCCGTGTGGTCATTCGCGTCTTGTGTCTACTCCTCCTGGAGCACGGACAGCACGTTGCCAGCCGGGTCCTTGAACCAGGCGATGTACGGCCCCTCGCCGCGGGAGATGCCCTTCTCGTCCTGCTCGAAGCCGTCGTACCTCTCGAAGCGCACGCCGCGCGCGGCCAGCTCGTCGACGGCCTTGTCGATGTCGTCCACCGGGAAGTTGAGGATGGTGTAGGTCGCCGGCGTGTAGCCCGGCTTCTGGTAGACCAGCGTGTCCCGGTCACCGGCGAGGTGCAAGGACATCAGGCCGTTCTCCTCGGAAATCACAGATGTCTTCAGCCCAAGTGTCTCGCCGTAGAACTCCCGGGCCTTCTGCAGGTCGTCCACAGCGAAGCCGCTGTATGCCTTGGTGTTCGCGAACATGACTAGCTCCTCTCCTTAGGAAGTGATGCGAGGTACCGGAGCCCCATCGACCGCTAAGCCGGGAGCTGGTCCGGCAAACCGAAGCGCTCGAATGTGGCCACGAGCCTGAGGCGATCGGCGGGCTGCTCCGGCAACCGAGCCAGGACGCGGCGATCGGGATCCTGCGTGGACCGCGTCAGAAAGGCGGTCACCTCCTTGATCCGCGAGCCGCGAAGGGTAAGCACGTTGAGCGCGAATGGGCGGAAGGTCTCCTCTTCCGCATCCCAGCTGTAGTAGCCGAGCGCCGGCTGCCCATTTGCGCGAGTCCGAACGACGCGCCAGCGCCATTCGCCCGAAAGCGGCCAGCCGGCCAGGAAGACCTTGATCGCATCGAGACCGCGAAACCAGCTCGCGAGCGGCGGCATCGCGAACGCGGCGTCGTCGGTCAGCATCGCGACGACCGCGTCGACGTCGCCCCGCTCCCACGCATCGACGTAGCCGTCCACGATGTCCCGCAGAGCATCGTCGCCGAGCGAGCGCAGGGTGGCCTGCTGGCTTTGCTCGGGGAGCCGCTCGTCGACTGCCGTGCGGGCGCGCTGCAGGGCGCTGTTGACCGAGGCGGTAGTCGTCTCGAGCAACTCCGGCACCTCGCGGGCCGAGAAGCCGAGCACGTCGCGCAGGATCAGCGCGGCGCGCTGTCTGGCGGGAAGGTGCTGAAGGGCGACGATGAAAGCCAGCTCCACGCCCTCGCGCTGCTCGTAGCTGGCCTCGGGCCCAGCAAGCCCGTCCTCGAGGCCGAGCTTCTCGTCCGGGTAGGGCTCCACCCACACCGACTCGACGAGCGGCTCGCCGGGCCCGTCGTGAGGATCGGCCGCCGGACCGTAGTCGATCGGGAGCACCCGTTTGGGGCGACGTGCGATCACGTCCAGACAGGTGTTGGTGGCAATTCTGTAGAGCCAGGAGCGAAGCGAGCTTCGGCCCTCGAACCTCGACATGCCGCGCCAAGCGCGCAACAGCGCGTCCTGGAGGGCGTCCTCGGCATCGTGGACCGAGCCGAGCATCCGGTAGCAGTGCGCGTGGAGCTCCGCCTGACGCGACTCGACGAGGCGACGATAGGCGTCCTCGTCGCCGCCGCGAGCAGCGGCGAGCAGCTGGCGTTCCTGCGGGCTCGCGGTTGTGGGAGCGGCGCTCATGGGTTCACCAGACTAGACCAGCGATGCGGGGAGAACTCATCTCTCACCGATTAGTTCG
This sequence comes from Actinomycetota bacterium, assembly GCA_005884985.1. Taxonomy (GTDB): domain Bacteria; phylum Actinomycetota; class Thermoleophilia; order Solirubrobacterales; family 70-9; genus AC-56. The sequence continues at coordinate 6,638 of VAYK01000028.1, forward strand.
GGGGCAGGGGCCGGTCATACAGGGCAGGACATGGCGCCCGTTTCCTCCAAACCAGTCGTCCACCTGGAGCTGCACACCGGCGATCTGCAACGCGCCCGCACGTTCTACGGGCAGCTCTGCGGCTGGCGGCCGAAGCGGATCGATGCCAGCGGCGGCTCGTATCTCGCGCTCGAGCTGGGCGGCGGGTTCGGCGGCGGCATCGTCGAGTGCGATACCGAGCGCCCGCTGTGGCTGCCCTACGTCGAGGTCGCCAGGATCGGCGAGGCCACGGAGCGGGCGCGCGCGCTCGGGGCCTCGGTGCTGCTGGAGCCCCGCGAAGGCCCGGCGGGGTGGCGCAGCGTCGTCGCCACGCCCGCCAGCGGCGAGATCGCCCTCTGGCAGCCCAAGGAACATCCCCGATGAGCTTGGCCGCCCCGCGCCAAGCTCGAGCGAGCTCGAAATCGGTACAAGACCGAGGAGTCTCGATCGCCGACCGATGAGTGTCAAGACTTTAGGCGGTCTCTAGTGAAAACCCGCAACCACAGAGGAGGCAAACGGCATGACGGAGCAGATGACTGACAGGATGATGATCGTACTCGACGTCACCGTTGTGAACGTGGCCTTGCCGTCGATCCAGGACGATCTCGGCTTCTCGCAGTCGAGCCTCGCCTGGGTCGTGAACGCCTATCTGATCGCCTTCGGGGGCCTGCTGCTGCTCGCCGGGCGCTTCGGCGACATCCTCGGGCGCAGGAGCGTCTTCTTGGCCGGCCTGGGCGTGTTCACGGTGGCCTCGCTCCTGTGCGGAATGGCGCAAAGTCAAGGTCTGCTCGTCGGGGCACGCTTCGTGCAGGGAATCGGCGGCGCGATGACCTCCGCCGTGATCCTCGGCATGATCGTCACGATGTTTCCCCAGCCGCGGGACCGGGCGAAGGCGATGGGCGTCTACGCCTTCGTCGCCTCCGCAGGTGGCTCGGTCGGGCTGCTGGCCGGCGGCGTGCTGACCCAGTCGATCAACTGGCACTGGATCTTCTTCGTCAACGTCCCGATCGCCATCGCCACTGCCATCCTGGCCGTGCGGCTGCTCGACCGCGACGAGGGCATCGGCTTTGGCGATGGGGCCGATATCCCGGGGGCGGTCCTGATCACGAGCTCCCTGATGCTCGGCGTCTACACGATCGTCAAACCGGCGGCCGACTACGGCTGGGGCTCGGGCCGCACACTCGGGCTCGGCGCCGCGGCGCTCGGGCTGCTGGTTGCCTTCGTCGTGCGCGAGACGACGGCGCGTAACCCCCTCATCCCGCTGCGGATCTTCCGCTCGCGCAACGTCTCGGGGGCCAACGTGGTCCAGGCGCTGCTCGTGGCCGGGATGTTCGGGATGTTCTTCATGGGAGCCCTTTATCTGCAGCGGGTGCTCGGCTATGACGCCCTGCAGATCGGTCTTGCCTTCCTTCCCGCGACGCTCGTCATGGGAACGATGTCGATCCGCTACTCGGAGCGGCTGATCATGCGCTTTGGCGCCCGGAAGACGCTCTTTCCCGGCATGGCGCTCATAGCGGTCGGGCTCGCCCTCTTCACGCAAGCGCCGGTGGACGGCGTGATGATCCTGCTCGGCTTCGGCATCGGCGTCTGCTTCCCGGCGCTGATGACGCTGGTGATGTCGGGCGCCACGCCCCAGGACGCTGGCTTGGCCTCCGGCCTCGTCAACACCACGGCGCAGGTGGGCGGCGCGCTGGGCCTAGCGGTCCTCGCGACCCTCTCCACCACGCGCAGCAACCATCTGCTCGACGGTGGGCAGGCCACCGCTTCAGCATTGACCAGCGGATACCACTTGGCGTTCCTCATCGGCGCCGTCCTGGTGGTGGGCGCCATCGTCGTCGCGGCGACGGTCATCCAGCCGGAGGAGCAGGCCGTGGAGCAGGTGGCAACCGAGGCGGCGCCGGCCAGCGCGGAGCCGGTCTGCTCCGAGGCCGCGTAGCTCGCCCGACCGGCAACGAGCAGGCTTTCGCCGATCAGGATGCCCGCCCCGTCGAAAGCCTGGCTCATGGGGTGCCGGCCACGGTCAACCTCTCGCCCGTGGTCGGGTGGCATGCGGCCTCGCGTCCCGGCCGCAGCGGCGCGCCCGCGACCGCGCACACGTAGTCGCTCGCGATCCGCTCCGGCGTGTCACCCTCGGGCTCCGGCTCGGTCTCGAGCACGTCAGAGCTGATCGTCAGCCATGCCAAAATTCCGCCGAGGGAGGCGAGCACTGCACAGGCCACCATTGCGACACGGAAGCCGTCCACCATCGCCGCGGGGTCGTAGAAGCTGTCGCCCGTGAGCCCGGCGATCAGCGGCAGGACCGCGACGGCGAGCAGGCCGGCGACCCGTGAGACGGCGTTGTTGATTCCCGAGGCGATCCCAGAGTGGCGCGCGTCGGCAGCGGCGAGCACCGTAGCCGTCACCGGCGCCACCACCAGCGTCAGACCGAGCCCGAAAACGATCACCGCCGGCAGCACGCTCGAGACGTAGCTGTCACCGGGGTCGATCCGCGTCATCAGCAGCAGTCCCAGCGCGATCACGAGCGGGCCGGCGGTGAGCGGAATCCTCGCCCCGATGCGCTGGGCGAGAGCGCCCGAGCGAGCCGACAGCAAGAGCATCAGCACAGTCACCGGTAGCGACGCCGCGCCGGCTTCGATTGGCGAGTAGCCCAGCGAGATCTGCAGGAAGGCGACGAGCAGGAAGAAGACGCCGCCGAGGGCGGCGTAGACCACGAAGGTGACCAGGTTGGCGGCGCTGAACTGGCGCGAGGAAAAGGTCTCAAGCGGCATCATCGGATTCGGGGTGCGCCGCTCGGCAAGCAGGAAGGCGGCCAGGGCGACGATTCCTCCGATGCCCGTCAGGGCGATCAGAGCAGAGACGCCCTGTCCGGGAGCCTCGATCAGGGCATAGGTGGTTCCCGCGAGGCCGAGCGCTGCGAGCACCGCGCCAAGGAGGTCGAGGTGTCCGCTGGAGGTCGGATCACGGGTCTCCGGGACGTGGCGGCTGGCCATCGCCACGACAAAGATGCCGAGCGGGAGATTGATCAGAAAGATCGCTCGCCACGACACGGAACCGACCAGATATCCGCCTAGCAGCGGTCCGAGCGCGGCCGCGACTCCCCCCAGCCCTGACCAGGCGCCGATCGCGCGGGCGCGGTCGGCGGGGCGAAAGCTGGCCTCGATCATCGCCAGGCTGCCGGGCGTCAGAAGCGCCCCGCCGATCCCCTGTAAGAGCCTGGCGACGACAAGGAGCTCCACGTTTGGCGCAATCGCGCAAAGCAACGACGCGGCGGTGAACAAACCGGCTCCGAGCGTGAAGATGCGGCGCCGGCCGTAGCGGTCGCCGAGCGACCCTCCAAGAAGGATCAGCGAGGCAAGCGTCAGCAGATAGCCGTTGAGGATCCACTGCAGGGCACTGGTCGATGCGCCGAAGTCGCGGCCGATGTCGGGCAGGGCCACGTTGACGACGGTGCCGTCAAGGAAGGCCAGGCCCGAGCCCAGGACGGCGACGGCGAGCACCCAGCGACCAGCGGTGCTGTCGAACGTCACCTCCTCGACGGCATCGGACGAGCCGCGCTCGATGGC
>VAYK01000154.1:0-6106 GCA_005884985.1 Actinomycetota bacterium
ACCCCTTCTTGGCCAGCGTCGTCGGGTGGTACTGGATCATCTCCATGTCCATCAGCGGCGCGCCGACGCGGTAGGCCATCGCAATCCCGTCGCCGGTGCAGATCAGGGCGTTGGTGGTCGGTTGCCAGACCTGCCCATTGCCCCCGGTGGCCAGGATCACGTTCTCGGCCTCGAACAGCTCCATCGATCCGTCGGCGACATTGCGCAGCACGGCCCCAACGCAGTTGCCGTCGTCGTCGAGCACGAGGGAGGTGGTGAAGTACTCCTCGTAGCGGGAGATCAGCTCCGAGTGCTTCATCAGCTGTTCGTACAGGACGTGCATGATCGCCTGGCCGGTGATGTCCGCGACGTAGTACGTCCGCGCCTGTGAGGCGCCGCCGAAGGCGCGCGTGCCGAGCCTTCCCTCCTCGTTGCGATGGAAGGTGACTCCCAGGTGCTCGAGGTGAAGGATCTCCTCGGGCGCCTCGCGGCACATGATCTCGATCGCGTCCTGGTCACCCAGGTAATCGGATCCCTTGACCGTGTCGAAGGCGTGCGACTCCCAGCTGTCCCCCTCCTGAAGCGCGGCGTTGATTCCGCCCTGGGCGGCGTTCGAGTGGGAGCGCACCGGGTGGACCTTGGAGACGATCCCCACCGAGACCCCTTCCTCGGCCGCGGCCAGCGCCGCTCGCTGTCCCGCGAGCCCCGCTCCGATCACCAAGACGTCGTGCCGGGGGCTCACGGTCGCGGCTCCGGTCGTGCTTGGGCGAGCGAGAGCAGCACGGCGCGATCCTATAGCCAGGTGCGAGTCCGCTGACCTGTTGCGTCCTTCGCTGTCGGTGGGTTCGGGTCAGGTCGCCGGCGAGTCCGGGGGCGTCCCCCCACCGGCGCCGGAGAGCGCGTTGCGGAGCGCCTGGCCGACCTGCTCGGCGGTGATCACACCGAGCAGCCGCCCGTCCGCGTCGACCGCCATCAGCGCACCGAGGCGCCGGAGGGCGTCGTTGCCCAAGAGCGACTCGAGTGGCTCGTCGTCGCGCACGCGAAGCGTGCCGGTCGAGTCCGCCTCGAAGACCTCGCGCACGGTCGAGGAGGCACGACTCACCTCCGGGACCGCGTCCGCGGCACCACGCTCGATCAGGCCGCGAAAGCGCTGGGCCGCGTCGACGACCGGGAACCAGGGCCAGCGATAACGCAGGAAGTACTCGTCGAGGGCGCGCTCGACGCTGGCGTCCTCGGGGATCGCGACCGGCTCCTGGTCCATCACGTCGGCCACCCTGATTCCTTCGATCCGGTTGGCGAACTCCGTCTGCATGACGGCGCCACGGGCCGACTGCCCGAGGATGAAGCCGATCAGCGCCAGCCAGACCCCGCTGACCACGAGCCCCTCGACCAGCAGGAGGAGGCCGACGCCGATGAACAGGTAGGAGAAGGCCTGGCCGAGGCGCGCGGCGCCGCGCGTCGCGCGGCTGCGGTCCCCGGTCACCCGCCAGGCGAGCAGGTTGATGCTCGCCACCCACGCGATCACCGCCAGCACCCCGGACGTCGAGGCCTGGTCCTCGACCCGCATCGCCTTCAGGAACTCATGCGAGCCGGCGGCGGCGACCCCCACCGCGACGCAGGCGAGCGCGATCGCGAGGGTGACAAGGGGGCCGGCGACCGCGATCTTGAACTCGGTGCCGGGTGAGTCGGAATCCCTGGTCATTCGCGCAACGCCGCCGAACATCCACAGCGTGATGTCGGAGATCCCGATCCCCCGCCGGAGGGCGACGAAGGCATGGCCAAGCTCGTGCAGGAGGATCGAGCCGAAGAAGGCGAGTGCGCTGGCCAGCGCGAGCAGGTACGGGGCGGCGTCCCCGCTGGGGACGTCGAGCACCGAGCGATAGAAGCTCGAGAGCCAGAGGATGATCAGGAAGAGGACGAAGAACCACGAGTAATCGACCCCGATCCGGATCCCCCGGACGTGGAACAGGGTCACCGAGCCGCGTGCCGGCATGTACCCATCTTAGGTATGTCAGGCGGTAGGTTTCGCCGCCGGTGGCCACCGGTGCAACACGGGCCTCCCGGGACGTCGCCCCGCAGCTCGACCGGGATTGGCTGCGCGGTCTGGTCGAGGCGCTGACGTCGATCCACCGGCCGACCGCGTCGGTGGGGGAGCCGCGGGCCGCCGAATGGCTGCTGGCGCGGCTGCGAGAGCTCGGCGCTGATGCTCGCCCACCACGACGCGGCGCACTCGGGGTTCCCGAACCTGCGCCTGCGAAACGCCACCGACGGCGTCTTCCCGCTAACCGCCGGCTATCAGTGCGCGGCGCTTTGCTCGTGCACCGACCTCAAGCAGCCGGCCAACTATCACTGGTCCACCGACACCGCGGAGAACGTGGATTACGGCACGCTCGCCGACGCCATCCGCCTCACCGAGGCCGTGGTCCGCCGCCTCGACCAGCGCTGGCTCTAAAGGCTGCTACCCAGAGAGGCACCTGGTGCCGCCGGTTTGTGCCGACATCTCGGTCTTGTCGGTACGAAGGGGCGGTGCTCGGTTAGGGACCGGCAGGCTGACAGTCGCCTGCATATAGTCCCGTCTCAGATCCAGCGACCCAGGAGGCGAGATGCCGAAGGTTTCGAAGGAAAGCGCGACGCAGGGTGGGGACTACGGTCCGGTGGAGGATCGCTCCGACGAGCTCGACGGTTACACAGTGGGCTTCACCACCTTCCGTGAGGACTTCGACACGACGCCCCTGCTCAAGGGCCTGCCGGAGGATCGCTGCCAGTGCGCGCACTGGGGCTACGTCATCAAGGGCAGGTTCACGTATCGCGTCGGCGACCGCGAGGAGGTCGTCGAGGCCGGCGACGCCTTCTACCTGCCGCCGGGTCACGCACCGGTGGGACAGGAGCCGGGCAGCGAGATGGTCCAGTTCAGCCCCAGCCAGGACCTTCGCGAGACCTCGCAGGTGATCATCAAGAACATGCAGGAGACGCAGGGCGCCTGACCGGACGGCGTATTCGCCGACTTGGCTAGACGGCCGGCGTGTGGCGGTCGATGATGCGGCCGAAGTCGGTCTGGGCCGGCAGGGTGCCGAACGCGCGGCCCGCATCGCCGCCGAGGCGGGAGGCCGAGAACGCGTCCGCGACCGCCTGGTCGCCGTAGCGGACCAGCAGCGAGCCCTGGAGCACCAGCGCCATCCACTCGACGACGCGACGCGCCCTGGCCTCGATCGCTTCGAGGTCGGAGAGCTCCTCGCGAAGCTCGGCGGCGGCGGTGTCGAGGTGGGGGTTCGTCCCGCGCGCCTCGTCGATCTCGGCGAAGAAGGTCTCCACCGAGGCGGGGTTCTTGGCCATCGCCCGCAGGACGTCGAGGCACTGAACGTTGCCCGATCCCTCCCAGATCGATGCGAGTGGGCTCTCCCGGTAAAGCCGCGGCATCCCGGACTCCTCGACATAGCCGTTGCCCCCCAAGCACTCCAGGGCCTCGACCGCGTGGACCGGCGCGCGCTTGCAGGTCCAATACTTGAGCACGGGCGTCGCCAGCCGCCGCAGCTCGATCGCGCGCTCGTTGCCGGCATGGGTTTCGTCGAAGGCGCGAGCCAGCCACAGGGCGCTGGTCGTCGCCGCCTCGGACTCGACCGCGAGGTCGGCTAGCACGTTCCGCATCAGCGGCTGCTCGACAAGTGGCTTGCCGAACGCGGAGCGATGGCTTGCGTGATGGATCGCCATCGCGGTCCCCCAGCGAAATCCGGAGCTGGCGCCGATCACGCAGTCCAGCCGCGTGTGGTTGACCATGTCGATGATCGTCGGTACGCCGCGTCCCTCCTCGCCGACGAGCCGCGCCCAGGCGCCTCGGAACTCGACCTCGCTGGAGGCGTTCGAGCGGTTTCCGAGCTTGTCCTTGAGGCGCTGGATGTGGAAGCGGTTGCGCTCCCCATTGGGGGTGAAGCGGGGCAAAAGAAAGCACGAGAGGCCACCGTCGGCCTGCGCCAGGACGAGGAACGCGTCGCACATGGGCGCCGAGCAGAACCACTTGTGTCCGGTGAGCTCGTACTCCGTCCCCGGCCCGCCGCCGTTCAGCGGCCTGGCCACGGTGGTGTTGGCGCGCACGTCGGAGCAGCCCTGCTTCTCGGTCATCGCCATCCCACACAGCGCACCCTTCTTGTCGGGCGCCGGGACCAGCCGCTCGCCGTCGTAGGACAGCGACAAAAATCGCGGCTCCCACTCGTCGGCCAGCTCCGGTTGCTTGCGAATCGCGGGGATCACTGAGTAGGTCATCGAGATCGGGCAGCCGACCCCGGCCTCGACTTGCGAGAGCAGGATGAACTTCGCCGCCCGGGCCACGTGGGCGCCCGGCCGCGGGTCGCGCCATGGCGATGCATGCAGGCCATGGGAGATCCCCAGCCGCATCAACTCGTGCCAGGCGGGGTGGAATTCGACCTCGTCGATCCGGGGTTCTCGTTCGCCTGCACGCCCCGGCCGATCACGTCCGGTCGGCCGCAGATCGCGCCCAGCTCACGGGCCTCGTCCTCGGCCCAATCGCCGCCCTCGCGGCGCAACGCCTCGACCAGCACGGTGTCCCGCTCGAACACGTTGTAGCCCTCCAGCGGCGGAGGCTGGTTGGTGACCTCGTGGGTGGCGAAGGTGGTTCGCTCAAGCGTTGACAACGGCGGGCTCCTTTGCTGTCACAGAGCGTATGCAGAATTCGACCAGCGAGGTGACCAGCGACGCCGGGTCGCGAGCCGCGGCCGTGGGGGAGACGGGGCCGACCAGCGCCTCGCCGATCGCCCCGACCAGGGCCGCGGCGCTCAGCTCGGGATCCTGCGGCGGCAGCTCGCCGGCCTGGACGCCCGCCTCGATCACCTCCGCGAACACGTCACGGTAGGCGCGGCGGAAGATCAGGCGCTCGGCCTCGACCGCGGGATCGACCGGCTCGGCGATCAGCGCCCAGGCGAGGCGCCTTCCCCGCAGGGCGCGGCGGGCGAAGGTCTCGACCGCGGCGGCGATCCGCGCCGCCGCCCCGTCCCCGGACTCGTGGGCCGGTCCCCGTGGCGACGCCGGCTCGGGAGGCGACGGCCGCGACCTGAGCTTCGGCATAGCCGCCGCGGGCGATCAGCTCGCGCGCCGCGGAGACGATCCGCTTGCGGACGACCGCCTTTCGCGCCTCGGTCCTCTGCGTCGCCCTGTAGGCCACCCAAGAAGTGAATCACGGTTCAGCGTTTGAGTCAAGTCACTCGGCATCGGCCGGCGGCCGCTCACGGCGCGCCGATAGCATCGCGCCCGCTGATGGCCCACCAGGTCACCTTGATCCCCGGCGACGGCACCGGCCCCGAGATCGCCGAGGCCACCCGGCGCGTGCTGGAGGCGACCGGCGTGGGCTTCGAGTGGGACGTCCGGCGGGCGGGGCTCGAGATCGTTCCGAGCGCCGGAACCCCTCTGCCACCCGACGTGATCTACTCCATCCGAGCGAACCGGGTGGCGCTGAAGGGCCCGATTACGACGCCCGTCGCGGGCGGGTTCCGTTCGGTGAACGTGGCGCTGCGGATGGAGCTCGATCTGTACGCCTGTCTGCGGCCGTGCAAATGGTACCGGGGCGCGCGTTCGCGGTACGAGGACGTCGATATCGTGGTCGTCCGCGAGAACACCGAGGACCTCTACGCGCAATCCGTTCCCGGACCGGACCCTGGAGTCGATCAAGCGCAACGGCGTGGGGATCAAGGGGCCGACCACGACCCCGGTCGGCTCGGGCTTCCGCTCGATCAACGTCCAGCTGCGCAAGGAGCTCGACCTGTACGCCTGTATCCGGCCGTGCAGGCTCTACGACGGGGTGCGTTCGCACTTCGACAAGGTCGACATCGTGATCGTCCGCGAGAACACCGAGGATCTCTACGCCGGGATCGAGTTCGAGGTCGACTCAGACGGCGCCGAGAGGCTGCGCGAGTTCGTCTCGTCGTTGGATGCCGGGACCATCCGCGAGCACTCCGGGATCTCGATCAAGCCGATCTCGGTGTTCGGCTCGGAGCGAATCGTCGAGGCGGCGTTCGACTACGCCAAGCGCAATGGCCGTCGCAAGGTGACGGCGGCGCACAAGGCCAACATCATGAAGTTCTCCGACGGCCTGTTCCTCGACACCGCCCGCAGGGTGGCC
>VAYK01000154.1:6157-6583 GCA_005884985.1 Actinomycetota bacterium
GGGGATGATCGGGGGACTGGGCGTGGCGCCCGGCGCCAACATCGGCACCGCCGCGGCGATGTTCGAGGCCACGCACGGCTCCGCCCCGAAGTACAAGGGCATGAACAAGGTCAACCCGACCGCCCTGATGCTCTCCGGCGTGCTCATGCTTCGCCACCTGGACGAGCCCGCCGCGGCGGATCGGATGGAGGCCGCGATCGCCGCCGTGATCGCCAAGGGAGACAGGGTGACCTACGACCTGAAGCCCACCCGAGACGACCCCACCGCCGTCGGCACCTCGGAGTTCGCCGACGCGGTGATCGAGGAGATGAGCGGCTGATGAGCCACACCCCAGTGAACGTGACCGTCACCGGCGCCGCCGGCCAGATCGGCTACGCGATCCTGTTCCGGATCGCCAGCGGTCAGATGTTGGGAGCGGATACGCCG
>VAYK01000027.1 GCA_005884985.1 Actinomycetota bacterium
GGCCAGCGCGACCCCAGCGGCGTCGGCGACGGGATCAGGCCCGGCGACGCGGGTGGTGTTCTTGGTCGCGAAGACGGGGAAGCCGAGATCCTGCGTGGCCGGTGCCTGCTCGTGGACGACGATGCTCGGCGCCGGAGCGGGCTGCTTGTCGCCGCGCAGCGAGTCGATCAGGAAATAGCCGCCGACGCCGACCCCGCCGAGCGCCACCAGGACCCCTGCCATCACCGCGAGGCGTCGTCTCCGGACGGCCACGGCGTGGAACGGTAGAGGACGCCGGCGCTGGGGAGGAAGTCCCGGGCGTGCGTGTTGGTGCCCGGGCGCGTTGGCGCCCGAGCCCGGTGCTGCGCAGGCGCGGCGGCCACCGGCGTGTGCCGCTGCGGCGAGGGGTACACTGCGTACTGGTTGACTGACCAGTCAATCGGACGAAAATCAGAGCTCGGGGCGGCCGGGCGTTCCCGGCGGCTGGGACGGAGGGCAGATGGACTTCGCATTCAGCGACGAGCAACGGGAGTTCAAGGCTCTGTGCCGCAGGTTCGCGGACGAGGTGATTCGCCCCGTGGCGGCCAGGCACGACGCCGAGGAATCGACCCCGTGGGAGGTCATCGGTGCCGCCCGGGAGTGGGGCCTTCACGGGATCGAGCACCTGCAGCGGATGGCCAACGACCCCGACGGTCAGTTCGCGGTCATCTACGCCGAGGAGCTGCACCGGGGCTGCGCCGGGATCGCCCTCGCGGTCTCGGGCTCAGCTCTCGCCGCGGCAGGGCTCGCCGCGTCGGGCACTCCCGAGCAGATCGCCAGATGGGTTCCGGAGTGCTTCGGGCCGGACGGCGAGATCAGGCTCGGCGCCTACGCCGTCACCGAGCCGCAGGCCGGCTCCGATGTCAAGAGCCTACGCACGACGGCGAAGCTGGACGGCGACGAGTGGGCGCTCAACGGCACCAAGGTCTTCATCACCAACGGCGGGATCGCCGACGTCCACGTGGTCGTCGCGACCGTGGACCCGGATCTGGGCCACCGAGGCCAGGCTTCGTTCGTGATCCCCAAGGGCACGCCAGGCCTCGAGCAGGGGAAGAAGGAGTCGAAGCTCGGCATCCGCGCCTCTCACACCGCCGAGGTGATCCTCGAGGACTGCCGCATCCCGATCGAGAACCTGCTCGGGGGCATGGAGAAGCTCGAGCGCAAGCTCGAGCGGGCGCGCTCCGGCGAGTCCACGGGCCGGGCCTCCAACGCGCTGGCCACCTTCGAGTTGACGCGGCCGGTGGTGGGCGCGTCGGCGCTCGGGATCGCCCAGGCGGCGTACGAGTGGACCCTCTCCTACCTCGACAACGGTGGCCCGGCCGATCCGCTGGGCGAGTATCTGGACGAGAGCTCGACCGCGGGGCGGCCGCCGCTGGAGCGCCAGGGCATCCAGCAGCGCCTCGCCGATGTGGCCACTGAGATCGAGGCGGCGCGCCTGCTCGTCCAGCGTGCGTCTTGGATGGGCCGCAACGGCGTCCCGATGACGGGTGGACAGGGCTCGATGTCGAAGCTCAAGGGCGGCGACGTGGCGATGTGGGCGACCCGCACCTGCATGGACCTCGTCGGCCCCTACGCGCAGAGCACGGACTGTCCGCTGGAGAAGTGGTTCCGCGATGCGAAGATCTACCAGCTGTTCGAGGGCACGGCCGAGATCCAGCGTTTGGTGATCTCGCGGATGCAGGCGGCGGAGTACCGTGAGCGCCTCAAGCAAGGCGTCGAGGTCGCCGCGGAGGCGATCGAAGCAGCCTCCAGCTCCAGCAACGGAGCGCGCGCATCGGATCACGGAACGGCCGTGGCGATTGGGTCCGAGAACGGCGCCGGACGGCCCGCCGAGAAGCGGACCGCCAGCGCGGCCTGACCCTGCCGCTCAGGTCCCCGACCGAGCCAAACGCTCCAATCGCGAGGGTGCCCGTAGATGTCTCTATGCTCGGGGCGATGGCGCAGGCCGACGCTCCGGGCCGGGGAATCGAGCGCGGGGCGGCGCCTGGTGGGCCGGACGCGCTCGCCGCCCGCCGGGAGGGCAATCGGCGACGGATGCTGGTCGCCGCCGCAATCAACGCCGCGCTGATCGCGGCGGGGGTGGTCGGTGGCGTCCTCACCGGCTCGCTCGCCCTGCTCGCGGACGCCGGCCACGTCCTCTCGGACCTCGGCGCGATCGGGCTGGCAGTGCTGGCGGGAAGGTTCGCGACGCGGCCGGGCGGGCCCCGGCGCACCTTTGGCTTCCAGCGCAGCGAGGTGATGGCCGCCCTGCTCAACGGCCTGGCGCTGGTCGCAATCGCGGTGGTGATCGTCGTGGCCGCCATCAACCGTCTCGGGGACCCGCCGGATGTAGAAGGCGCAGGCGTGATCGTTCTCGGGCTGGTCGGCCTGGCCGGAAACGCCGCCGCCACACTCGTGTTGGCCAGGGGCCAGCGCGAGGACATCAATTTGGAGGCCGTTCTCCGCCACTCGGCCGCCGATGCGCTGGGATCGCTCGGGGTCGTGGCGTCCGGCACGGTGGTCCTGGCAACCGGGTGGAATCCAATCGACCCACTGATCGGGATCGCAATCGCCGCGCTGATCCTGGCCTCCTCCGTGCGCCTCGTGCGGGAGCCTTTTGACGTCCTGATGGAGGCGGCGCCCCCTGGGGTCGACGTCCAGGGGATCGCTCGCGCCATTGGCTCCGTGGCGGGCGTCCGGGAGGTCCATGAACTCCACGTCTGGTCGGTGACGGCGGGATTCGAGGCGCTCGCCGCCCACGTCGTCGTCGCCCGCGGCCAGGATCGCGATCGCGCCCGGCGCGAGGTCGAGTTCGTGCTGCGGGACCGGTACGGGATCGAGCACACCACCCTCCAGATGGAGGAGGAGGCCGACGACGACGCCCTGCTTCAGGTGCAGACACGGCCTCGTTCGGCCCCGTGAAAATGCCTCTGCAGCAGGCATAACGTGTGTTAACGACTCCTTACACGAGTCCTCGCGGCTGATACCCTGCCGCCCACATTCGTGCCGAGTCCGTCCGCGCCTGAGCGGGCGGAGCGGGGGAACCAAATTCCCAGGGGCGAAAGGTCCAAGGGGCCACCCGGCCCAGCAGGCCAAGCGCGACTCTTCCGCGCGAGCCCGTCAGCTAACCCCGCAGGCCCAACGAGCAACAGATGAGCAGAGCCGACAGTCGAGTCCGCACCGAACGCCGCATGGCGCTGGTCGCCCTCGCCGCCGTCGCGGCGACCGCGACCGTGCTGACGATCACGGCGGGGGCGCCCGCCCAGGACCTCCAGTCTCAGCTCGATCAAAAGCGCTCGCAGCTTCAGCACGCGAAGTCGCGAGGGGGCGTGTTGTCGAGCACGATCCAGCGCTTCGGCGAGCGGCTCGACCAGCTGCGCGGGGAGGTGGCGACGCTGCGTAACCGCCAGGCGATCGTCCAGGCCGAGCTGCAAAAGAAGGAGGCCGAGCTGAAGCAGGCGAAGGATCAGCTCGCCGTCCTCCGCGTTCGCCTCAAGCGCTCGCTCAAGGTGCTGAGGGAGCGGCTGGTCGCCATCTACGAGTCGAGCCGGCCCGACGCGCTCACGGTGATCCTGAACTCGAACGGCTTCGACGACCTGCTCAACCGCTACCAGTACCTGTCGCGAATCCAGTCTCAGGACACCTCGATAGCGGAGCGCGTCCGCAACCTTCGCGACCAGACCAAGGAGACCGTCGTGCGGGTGCGGGCGGCACGCAACGAGATCGCCGACAAGAAGACCGAGCTGGAGCGGACTCAGGCAGAGCTCGCGGCCCGGCAGACGGACCTGGCGGCGGCGCGCCAGCAGGACCAGCAAGCTCTGTCGCAGGTCCAGGACACCCAGCAGCGGCTCGAGGGCGACCTCAGCGACATCCAGGGCCAGATCCAGGCGCAGCTTCAGGCTGCGCAGGCGGCGTCCTCCGTGCCCGCGCCGCGCGCCGGCCCCGTGCAGGGCGAGAGCTCCTCGGGCTTCATCTGGCCGGTGAGCGGGCCGATCACCTCACCGTTCTGCGAGCCACGCCCCTGGGAGAGCTGCCATCCCGGCATCGACATCGGTGTGCCCACGGGTACGCCGATCCACGCTGTCGCCGACGGCACGGTCTCGATCGCCGGACCGGAGGGGGGCTACGGCAACTACACCTGCATCGACCACGGCGGCGGGCTCTCGAGCTGCTACGCGCACCAGGAGTCGATCTCGGTCTCGGTCGGCCAGACGGTCAGCCAGGGCCAGGTGATCGGGATCAGCGATTGCACCGGCCTGTGCTTCGGGCCGCATCTCCACTTCGAGGTCCGGGTCAACGGACAGGTCGTCGACCCGATGGGCTACCTGCCGTGAGCGGCCAACCTCATGGGAGTCCCTAAGGGCCGTCGGTAGACGCCTGATTTGACTGGTGGACTGCTCAGTCGGTTCGGTGTACCCTGCGCTCACCAGGTTAGCCCGGGGTAGGGAATGACCGCCTACACGCACATAGGAACGAATCCGCGCCTCGGCCATCTGCGAGCCCACCTGCGGGCCTATGTGGTCGGGTTCGGCGCGACGAGCGCCCTGACCGCCGGCGCGCTGGTGGTCTTCCTCTCGGTGGCCACCTTCATCGCCTTCCAGGGCCTTCCGTTGGGAGGGTCGAGCGACGATGCCGGCGCCGCCTACCTCGGCGCGAATGCCACAGCCGCACCCACAGCGGCGGCCTCCGCGCTCGGGGCCGCGAACGCGGCGGTGGCAAAGGATCCGGTCCCCGGCTCGAGCGGCGGCTCCACCGGTGGCCATCACTCCGGCGGCGGAAATTCTCCTGGCGGCGATCTGTCGGGCGGCGGCAGCAATCCGCCCGGTGGCTCCGGTGGCGGCGGCGATCCCAGCGGCAGCCCGATCCCGGGTGTCGCGCTGCCCCCGTCGAGCTCCGGTGCCGTCACTCACGCCGTCCAAGGCGTCGACGACGCTGCGGGCACCAACCTGTCCGGGTCGACGAGCGGCGCCACCGGTGCGCTCGATGGTGCCGCGGGCGGCGGCCTCAACCAAGTCGGCGGGGCCGTTGGCCATCCGCACCTGGGTGACCAGGTCGGCGGGGCCGTGAACGGAGTCACCGACACGGTGCTCGGCGGCTAACCGAAGCTTCGCTCCTCCAACAGCCTGGATCGCAGAACGTCTGCTTCGCCGAGCGCACTGGCCCGCGAGTTGAAGGTGACCCGGGCACGCCGTTCACCAGCCGACGGTTGAAGCGGCACGGGCCGGGAAATCACGTAGCTGACTACCGTCCATTGGTAGGGACGCGATGTCAGGGCTTGACGTTCGCTTGGTTCGGTGTAGCTTGCGCTCGAACGGGTACCCGTTCGAGACCAATGAGCACTCTCGCCCATACTGAGTCGGCTGCGCGGCCCTCTCATTTGCGGGCTCACCTGAGCGCCTACCTGCTCGGTGGCGGCGCGACGAGCGCCCTGACCGCTGGCGCGCTGGTGGTCTTCCTCTCGCTGGCCACCTTCGTCGCTTTTAACGGCGTCCCGTTCGGAGGGTCCAGCGAGGACTCCGGAGCCGCGTACCTCGGCGCCAACTCCGCGGCCACGCCCACGGCGGCCAGCTCGGCGGCGGCGGCCGCCCTTGGCGGGGCGCACGCCGCGGTGGCAAAGGATCCGGTCCCCGGCTCGCGTGCCGGTGGCTTCGGCGGCGGCGTTTCCGGCCGCTCCGGCGGCGGCTCTTCCGGTAATGGCTCCAGCGGCGGCTCGGGCGGCGGCAACCCCTCCAGCGGGCCTTCCGGCGGCGGCTCCACCGGTTCGGGGAGCGGCTCCACCGGTCTGGGCGGCACGGGCGTCACTTCGCCCGACGTCCCGTCGGTGCCCACCCCGCCCTCGGCTTCCGGGCCCGTCAGCGGCGCCGTGCAAGGCGTCGACAACGCTGCGGGCACCAACCTGTCCGGGCCGATCAGCGGCGCCACGGGTGCCGTCGACGGCGCCGCGACCGGCGCCGTCGACCAAGCCGGCGGTGCGGTCGGCCATCCCCACCTGGGTGACCAGGTCGGT
>VAYK01000155.1 GCA_005884985.1 Actinomycetota bacterium
GAGCCCGCGCCCGGCGAGACCGCGCCGATAGGCCCCGAGGTCTACGAGGTCGTTGCCCGCGACGAGGACCGCGGCGGGGCCTGACCCGAGGTCTCGTCACTGCTCCCAGCCGCTTGACGTGAAGCCAGTTGGAGGTTGTAGGCCTCCGCCGCTTCGCGCATGCCCTCGCCTCGACTTGGACGAAGGGCCTGGCGGGCGTGAAGCCGGTACCAGCCGGCGTTGTGTCCGGGCATGAACACGGCGGCGATCGCACGCGGGACGTATGACCACGCCCACAGGATGCGGGCTCCGAAGGCGATCGGGCGCGAGTGATGCTTGCGCATGTACATGGCCCGGCCGCGGTGGAACTGAACCACCCGGCGGGCACCCGCCGAGCGGTCGGTGGCGAGCTGCTCCTGGTGGATCGCCCGCGCAGCCGGGACGTGGAGGATGCGCCAGCCGGCATCCCGCATCCGCTTCTGGAAGTCCCGCGGCCTGGCGCCGTACGAGCATTGCCGCCGATTGCACCCAGCCCACCTCGCGCACCCGTCCGTCGTCGCCCGGGTGGGCGCTGCCGTCCTGGCTGACCAGCCGCCGGTGCAGGAACAGGGCCTGGGCGAGCGCAGTGCCGAGGCCGGGCAACCGCCACGCGCAGGGAATCGGCTTGCGGTCGGGATCCAGGAGCTGAGCCCCGGCCCCGGCCGCCTCAGGGTCGGCGCGGAGGGCCTCGAGAAGAGCCTCGGCCGCGCCCTCCAGGATCTCGGAGTCCTCGTTCAGCAACAGGCAGAAGCGCCCGCTGGCCTCGCGCAGAAGCAGCGAGTTGTTCACGGCCAGGCCTGCCCGGCGGTCGCGGGCGATCACCCGCACCTCCGGAAAGCGCCGTGCCACGGCCTCCGCCGAGCCGTCGTCGGAGGCGTTGTCCAGCACGAGCATCTCGTGCTCGATGCCACTGGGGTGAGTGCGGCGGATCGACTCCAAGCAGGTGAGCAGGAGATCCCGGCCGTTGGTGTTCACCACGCAATAGGACAGCTCCATCGACCAAAATCCTCGCGGATGCGAGTTCAGATCGTCGACCCGCCGGCGTACACGGCGCCGTATGACCGCTCGCTGTGCGCTGCCCTGGCGCGCGCCGGCGCCGAGGTGGAGCTGGTGACGAGCCACTTCACGCACGGGCCGGTGCCCGCCCCCGAGGGCTATCGAGTGAGCGAGACCTTCTATCGACGCTCCGCCGAGGCGGGCTCCGAGGCGCGAGGCCGACGGGCGCTGAAGCTCGCCGAGCACCTCGCGGACATGCTGCGCCATCGCCGCGGCGACGGTCGCGCTGACCTCATCCACTACCAGTGGCTGACGGTGCCATCGCTCGACAGCCGTCTGTTGCCAGCGGTGCGGCCACGGGTGCTGACGGCCCATGGCTGGCTTCGCGAGGAGGCCTGGCGTGAGCGCCCCGGCCGGGGGCTGCGCCGCCTCTGGGACCGGATGGACGCGATCGTGACGCTCTCCGAGCATGGGGCGCGGCGGCTCCGAGAACAGGCGGGCCTCTCGGCCGAGCGGGTCCGTGTGATCCCGCACGGCGCCTTCGACTACCTGCCTCGGCTTGCGGACCCTCTACCGCTGCCGGACGAGCTGGCCGCCGTCGAGGGCCCGGTGATCCTGTGCTTCGGCCTGATCCGTCCCTACAAGGGCGTCGACGTGCTGCTCGAGGCGTTTCGCTCGGTCGAGGGAGCGGAGCTATGGGTCGTCGGCAGGCCGCTCGGGATGTCGCTCGACCCGTTGCGCGAGCTCGCCTCGCGGGCTCCGGGACGAGTCCGCTTCGTGCCCCGATTCGTCTCCGACAGCGAGGTGCCCGCCTACTTCCGCCGCGCCGACCTCGTGGTCCTGCCCCACCGTGACGCCGAGCAGTCGGGTGTTCTCTACGTTGCGCTCGCCTTCGCGAAGCCGATCGTGATGAGCGCCGTCGGCGGCTTCGGCGAGGTCGCCGAGCATGGTGCGGGGCGGCTCGTGCCCGCCGGCGATCGCGAGGCGCTGGCCGCGGCGCTGAACGAGCTGCTCGCCGATCCAGGTGCCCGCGAACGACTCTCGGCCGCCGCCCGCGAGGCGTCGGCCGGTCCCTACTCCTGGGACGCCGTCGCCGAGCAGACCCTGGCGCTCTACCGGGAGCTGATCGGGTGACGATCTTGGCGATTGCATTCTGGATCTCGGTGGGCCTGCTGGTCTATACGCACCTCGGGTACCCGGCGCTTTTGTGGCTCTTGGCGCGGCTGCGAGGGACGGAGGAGGACCTGGCCGAGGTCGCCGAGCCACCCGGCGTATCGCTGATCGTGGCCGCGCACGACGAGGAGGCGGTGATCGAGCGCAAGGTCCGCGACGCCCTGGCGCTCGACTATCCGCGTGAGCGGCTCGAGGTGATCGTCGCCTCGGATGGCTCCAGCGATCGCACTGTCGAGCTGGCGCGCGCCGCGGGCGCCGACCTGGTGCTCGACCTGCCGCGCGGGGGCAAGGTGGCGGCGCTCAACGCCGCCGTCGAGCGGGCGGGAGGCGCCGTGCTCGCGTTCTCTGACGCGAACAGCTTCTGGGAGCCGGACGCGCTACGCCGGCTGGTCGCCCGCCTCGCGGGGCCCGAGGTCGGCTACGTCTGCGGCCAGGTTCGCTTCGACGCCGGCGCCGCCGCCAGCGAGGAGGGCCTCTATTGGCGCTACGAGATGGCGGTCCGCGCACTGGAGTCGCGGCTCGGGGGCGTGACCGCCGGCAACGGCGCGATCAACGCGGTCCGGCGCGAGGCGTACCTGTTCCTCGAGCCGACGCGCGGACAGGACATCTCGTTCCCCTACGAGCTGGTGAAGCGCGGCTGGCGCCCGGTGTACGTGCCCGAGGCCAGGGCCCGCGAGCGACTGGCCGCGACGATTGGCGGCGAGTTCGAGCGTAAGCGACGGATGATGGCGGGCGCCTGGAGCACGATGCTTCGCCACGGCCTGCTGTCCGTTCGCGGTTACGGGCCGCTGTATGCGCTCGAGGTCTTCTCCCACCGGCTGCTGCGGTACGCCTCTCCGCTTCTGCACCTGGTGGCGTTCGGGACCAACGTGGCCCTGGTTGGACAGGGCGCGATCTACGTCGTCACACTCGCGGCGCAGGCGGGCCTGCTGGCGGCGGCTGCGCTTGGGATGGTGCTTCCCGCGCGCCCGCTGCGGATCGCCCACTACTACGTCGCCGTTACCGCTGCGAGCGCCGTGGGCCTTTGGGATTACCTGCGCCGGGGGGTGCCCTCGACCTGGGAGAAGGCGGAAGGGAGCAGATAGATGAGAGGGTTGCCGCGGATCGTCGACATCGCGATCGCCGGGCTGGGAATCGTGGTCGCGCTGCCGTTTCTGCTCGTGGCCGCAATCGCGATCAAGGTCGACTCGCGGGGCCCGGTGATCTATCGACAGCGGCGCGTCGGCAAGGACGGCCGGCAGTTCGAGGTCTACAAGCTGCGCACGATGCGGCTCGGGGCCGACCCGGTCGGGGTCGGCACGCCGGTGCTCGAGGACGATCCACGCGTTACGGGGGTGGGCCGGTTCCTGCGCCGCTTCTCGCTCGACGAGATTCCCAACCTGGTCAATGTGCTGCGCGGCGAAGTGGCGATCGTCGGTCCGCGGCCGACGCTTGCAGCCCAGGTCGAGCTCTACACGGAGCGGCAGCGGCGCCGGCTCGAGGTGAAGCCCGGCATGACGGGCT
>VAYK01000156.1 GCA_005884985.1 Actinomycetota bacterium
CTCGAGCTGCGCGATCCGCTGCTCCAGCAGCGCCTGCTCGTTCTTGGCGTCGTCGTACTCCGCGTTCTCCATGATGTCGCCGAACTCGCGAGCGTCCTTGATCCGCTCGGCGACCTCGCGACGCTTCACGGTCGTCATGTGCTCGAGCTCCTCGCGGAGTTTCTCCAGACCCTCCTGGGTGATGAGTGATTCACGCGCCACTGTGCTCTGAACCTCGCCCTCGTGTCCCTTCGGGAGCCCCATGATCTGGTGCCCCCTCCACCGACGGATAAACGCCCGAACGCGGCGCATGGGGCGCTCGCTGGCTCGGGCAAGCGGGCGATTATAGCGAGGTGAGCCAGGCGCCCCGAAGCGAGCTCAGCCGTCGATTCGAGCCACATCCCGGTCAGGCTGCGATCGCCAGCGGCTTGCCGAACGAGGCGAGCAGCTCTCTCGCCTCGTCGAGGCTCTCGGTGCGCTGGAAGGCGGCCGCGTCGCGGCCACGGATGCCGAGCCGCTCCAGATACCACGGGTAGAACTTGCGCGCGTAGCGCGCCGCGCGCCGGGGGCCCAGATGTTCCTCGGCGCGGGCCATCGTCCATAACAGCTCGTCGACGACCTCCGCACGTGTCGGGCGGCCGGCCTTCGGGCCCGTGCGCCGGCCGGTCAGCTGCTCGAAGATCCACGGGTTGCCGAGCGCGCCGCGCGCGATCATCACCGCCTCGGCGCCCGACTCCTGGTAGGCGCGGCGCGCGGCCTCGGCGGTGTCGAGGCCGCCGGAGACGATCACCGGCACGGATGCCTCCGCCAGCCGCCCGACGAGCTCGCGAACAAGCGCGTAGTCCGGTCTCCCCTTGTGCTGGAGGGCCGCGCTTCGAGGATGCATGGCGATCCCTGCCGCCCCCGCCTCCTCCACCAGCCGCACCGCCAGGTCGAACCCGGACCGATCGCCGGGCACAAGACCGGACCGGAGCTTCACGGTGACCGGCCGTCCCGAACCCTGTCCAGCGGCCCGAGCGAGCCGCAAGGCGAGCTCAGGGCGCTGCAGAAGCGCCGCGCCGGCGCCCGCCGCACGTACCTTGCGCACCGGGCAGCCCATGTTGATGTCGATCAGGTCGGCGCCCGCATTCGCGGCGACCGCGGCGGCCGAGCGCATCACCCCGGGATCGTGGCCGAAGAGCTGGATCGAGACCGGGTGCTCCGCGGGGTGGATGCGCAAGAGCTCGCGAATCGTGCGCTCGTTGCGGTGGTGCAGCCCGAAGCTCGAGACCATCTCCGAGACGGCCAGGCCCGCGCCGTGCCGCCGAGCCTGGAGACGGACGAACCAGTTGCCGATTCCCGCCAAGGGAGCGAGCAGCACTCGGTTGGCTACCTCGACGTCCCCGATCCGGAACGGCGTCGTCAGCGGAGGCTGCGTCAAGTGTTCCTCTCCCAGATCAAGCGCAGGCCGCGGAGCGTGAGCAGATCGTCCACGTCGTCGATCATCTCGCAGAACGGGATGATCGCCGAGGCGTGGCCGCCCGTGGCGACGAAATCGGCATCGTCGCCGAGCTCCCGCAGCACGCGTCGGGCGATCGCGTCGATCGCCCCGGCGAAGCCGTAGACGATCCCGGACTGGAGGCTCGCGTGGGTGGTCTTGCCGATCACTCCTCCGGGCTCTCCGAGGGGCTCGCCCAGCTCCACCGGTGGCAGCTTCGCGGCCCGCGCCGCCAGCGCCTCCATCGAGATCTCCACCCCGGGGCCGATCACGCCCCCCAGATACTCCGCCTCACCGGAGACGACGTCGAACGTGATCGCGGTGCCGAAGTCGACCACCGCGCACGGCCCCCCGAAGCGCTCGTAGGCCGCCACCGCGTTGACGAGCCGGTCCGCTCCCAGCTCGAGCGGGTTGTCCAGTCGAATCGCCATCCCCGTCTTGACCCCCGGGCCCACGATCAGGCAGCCGCCGTCCAGGTAGCGCTCGCACATCCCCGCGTATTCGGGCGTCAGCTGGGGCACGACCGAGGAGATGATCGACCCGTCGATCTGGCCGAGCGTGAGGCCTCCAAGAGCGACCAGGGCGGAGACCCGCACCGCAAGCTCGTCGGCGGTCTCGTCTGCCGCGGTCGCGAACCGCCAGTGCGCGACCAGCTCGTGGTCGTCGAAGACGCCCACGTGGCTCTGCGTGTTTCCGACGTCGACGGCCAGCAGCATGGACACCATTATTCGCGCTCAGCCTTATGTGAGGTGGCGGCGCGCCAGAACGCTGGCGTCCCCCTCACGCCTGATGGCCATCGACTGGACGCACGTCCGAGGCTGGCGCGACCGAGTCACGGTCGTGCTAATCCGCCGAGCGTGGAAGGTATGGTGTGGCCATTACGGCAATCCCCGCTGCGCGCTCCCTGGCTCTCCTCGGCGCCCTGTTCGGCGCATGCGTGGCACTTGCCGCCCCGACGACGGCTGCGGCCCGACCGACTTGCTTGGGGCACAGAGCCACGATCGTCGGCAATCACCACGGCAATCACATCAAGGGCACGCATCACCGGGATGTCATCGCCGGCCTCGGCGGCCCTGACGTGATCATCAGCAACGGCGGCCGCGACATCATCTGCGGCGGCTCCGGCGACGACCGCATCCGCGGCGGCACGCCCAGCCTGAAGCATGACAGGCCGAACACGCTGATCGGCGGCCCCGGCAACGACCGCATCAATGGGAGCTTCGCCAACGACCTCATCATCGGCGACAACGCCAACCTCTCCGGTGACGCGATTGGCCACGCCGGCAAGGACAGGCTCGACGGCGAGTTCGGCAGCGACTTCGTGGTCGGCGACAACTACTCCAGGTTCAACGCCACCGGCGGCAGGCACGACTACCTCATGGGCCAGAAGGGCAACGACACGATCATCGGCGACAGCGCCGTCACGGGCGACGGCACCGCCAGGGGCGGCGGCAACGACCACTTCGCATCCGCCTCGGACAAGGACTTCGAGGTTGGTGACTCCTACTCACCGCACGGCAAGGCCATCGGCGGTGGCAAGGACAAGATCAACGCAGGACCGCAGCGCGATTTCGTCGTCGGTGACAGCTACACGAAGACTGGGCTGGCCACGGGCTCCGGCCGCGATCAAATACACGGGCGCTCTGGGCCCGACACGGAGTACGGCGACAACTACGCGGCCAGTCCCCTGGGGAAGACCTCGGGCGGCGTACACGACTTCATCGCCGGCGCCGGTGGCGTCGACCACCTGTTCGGAGGACCCGGCCACGACACCTGCAACGGCGGCGACGGGCACCATGACACGGCGCGGCAGTGCGAGTTCGTGCTCGGGGTCCCGTAAACGTCGCTGGGCGTCCTGAGGCGAATACGATGCCCGCATGAACGCGGCCGCCGGGCAACCTCTGGACGCAAAGCTCTACGTGATCCCCGGCTCGCACCCCGCGATGGCGGCGCGCCGGATGCTCGAGCTGAAGGGCATCCCGTACAAGCGAGTCGACCTGATGCCGGTGATATCGCGTGGCGCCCTCCGGGCGCTGCGCTTCCCCTCCAACACCGTGCCGTCGCTGTCGATCGGCGGCGTCAAGATCACTGGCTCTCGCGCCATCGCACACGAGCTCGATCGGCTCCGCCCAGACCCGCCGCTGTACCCGAGCGATGACGGCGAGCTCGCGGCGGTCGAGGACGCCGAGCGCTGGGGCGAGGAGGTGTTGCAGCCGGCCGTTCGCCGCATCCTCTGGAACGCGCTGCAGCGTGACCGCGCGGCGCTTGCGAGCTACGCGGAGGGCGCCCGGCTCGGGGTTCCGACCGGGCTCGCCGTGAAGACCGCGGCGCCAATCGTCGCCGCAGCGAAGCGTATGAACAGGGCGGGCGACGAGGCGGTCCGCGCCGATCTGGCGGCCCTGCCCGGGTGGCTGCAGCGGGTGGACGACTGGATCGCCGAGGGCGTGCTCGGCGCCGACCCGCCGACCGCGGCCGACCTCCAGATCGCCGCCAGCCTGCGCCTGGCGATGACGCTCGACGACCTGCGGCCGGCGATCCAGGTGCGTCCTGCCGGCGAGCTGGCACTGCGGGCGATGCCCGACTTCCCGGGCCAGGCTGCCCCGATCCTGCCCCCCGCCTGGCTCGAGCCGCTGCGTCAGGCCAACCGGCCGGCGGCGAACGGCTAGCGCCCAACCCCACCAGGGCGACCCCTTTCGCAATTGCGCTCAGTCGCCTAGCGAGCCCACCCGCTCGACCCTTTGGCCCGGTCCGAGTCGCGCAAGCGCATCCGCGGGCCGCGTTCCGCCGGGCAGCGTCAGCTCGGGAT
>VAYK01000157.1 GCA_005884985.1 Actinomycetota bacterium
AGCGCTAAGTCTGTGGTGATTCGCTGTCGTGGCGTCTGACCGGTAGGTCAGCCGCGCGCCAGGCCTGGAACCCGCCGATGACATCAGTTGCCTGAAGACCGAAGCGACAAAGAGTGGCCGCCGCCGGACTGGATTGATAGCCCTCGTCGCACAACAGGATCACCTTGTGGTCACGCCGAGCGATTGAGGCGTCCCGGTGCGGCGAAGCTCGATCAAGTCGCCATTCGAGGGTATTGCGGGAAATACAACGGGCGCTGGGGATCTGGCCGTCACGCTCTCGCTGCGATTCAGGGCGAATGTCGATCAGGATTGCTCGGCGAGCAACGGCGTCGCTTGCGCCTTTCGGCGAGAGGCGGTTAGGCCACTTCTGGCTTCTTGCAGAAGCGCCTCGACAGTCACTGGATCGCTTGGCTCATTCCCGGCCAAGAAGTGTGCGCCACTCCTTCGCGACGACCATCAGAGTCCGCCGGATACCGAGCTGTTTGGCGATCTCGATCGTGTCGGAATAGCCCCAGTCCTCAACAATCCTGCCGTCCTCAAACCGGCTGATGGTGATGCCGGAGAATTCGACGCGCCGCCCGCGATTTGTGCCGCTTAGCGTCCAGTGAGTGGCGACGCGATCTCCATCAGACACCTGCTGATCGGTTTTGAAGCGCAGATCTCGAAAGAGCCGCTGGTACAGCGCGACTGACTGACGTGCGCCCTCGTGACCGCGGAGCTCCATCGCGTTCACGTGGTCAACAAAGTTAGGTGCGTAGCACTTCTCCAGATCTTCAAGGCGTCGCCCTGAGCAGACCTCTTCGATCGCGTATCGCGCGGTCTCAGCGACCTGTGGCACAGCCCCGGATTCGTGTGGTTACCGGATCAGTAACCAGATGCCGCGAACACCAGGTCCGCGAGCTTCTGGTAGCCGAGGTCGGAGGCGTGAATGTCGTGCAGTGGCGTGCAGATCAACGTTAGCTTGCAGATCGTTGGGATCTCGTTGACCGCCGGGTTGAAGACCGGCAGCGGATCGGCGAACCGGGCTCGGTACTGCGCGGCCGTGTGCGCCACGAGCGAGTTAAGTTGCGCCGAAACGGCGTCGCTCCCCGGAACCGAGACGATCAGCGGGTTGTAGTAGCCAAGCACGATGATCTCCGTGTGCCGCGCCGCGCGGCGCAGCTTGGCGAGGATCGTCGACAGGTTGGCCCGGATATGCGCGAACGTGGCCGAGATTCCCGAGGCCACGCACTCCAGGTTGATCCCGGTGGCGGTGGTACAGCTCCTCACCAGCGCGAGCACGTCGTTCGCGCCGATGTCGACGGTCACCGGGCTGACTCGGCCCGGGTGCGCGCGCAGGATCGCCAGCGCGGCGTGTAGCTGCGAGCCGGTGTAGTTGGTGTGCAGGTCGAACGGCGGGTGGTACGGGCACCGCGTAAGGCCGAGCAGCGAGTCCGTCGTCTCGCCAGGGCAGGCGAGGTTCACCGTCTGGATTCTCGGATTGATGGAGCCCAGATCCTTCGCGAAGTCGTCGACGTAGCCCGTGTTGTAGACGGCGGGGTTCTCAATTGGGAGGTTCTGGTTGAACTTGGCCTGTTGGTAGCCGAACGCAAGCGAGTCGCCTAGCGCCAGGTAGACCGACTTTGGCGGGTTGTGCTTCGGTCCAGGGGCCGCCTGGGCGACCGGCACCGCGACGAGCGCCGCGGCGATGACTGCGAGAGGACACGCGATGCGCGCCCTCGACCGCACGATTGCGGAGATAGAACTCCGAATTGACATACCAACAGCTCCTTTCCTGCTTAGGCAAGAGAGGGGTCGTGTCCCGGTCGATTGAACGGAGCGGTGGCCGAGCGCGGTGGCGGGTCAGGCAGCCGGCTCGTCAGCCGAGGACAGCAACCGTCCAAGCCGACCCTACACCTCGCCGTTCCCTGGCGGGTTGCCTTGACCTCCGGCGGAGCACTCGCGGTGGTCGTTCAATCTTGTTCTCACGATCGAGCGACAGCCCAGAGGCTCGGTAGCCTCACCCATCCGTGACCGATTTCCTGTTCCATGGGGATACCGAGCGCTCGGCTGCCATGCGCCACGAGCTGCCGGTCTCGATCGGAGATCCTTTTCTGCTCGGCATCATCGGCGGGCTGATGCACGTCATGGCGAGTCCCCTCGAACGCACACGGATAGCGGCGGCCGCGCCCGATGCTGTGCTGCACGACGTGGCCGAGCTCGGCTTCTACGAGCTGCTCGAGAGCGGCATCAGCCACGACGAGCTGGACCTGGAGCTGACCTCGCGCGCCGCCGCGGCGATGGGTGTAGGCGAGGCGGTCGTCGACCCGGAGATGCCGGTCGCGGTTGCCGATCGATGCTGTGCTGCACGACGTGGCCGAGCTCGGCTTCTACGCGCTGCTCGAGAGCGGCATCAGCCACGACGAGCTGGACCTGGAGCTGACCTCGCGCGCCGCCGCGGCGATGGGTGTAGGCGAGGCGGTCGTCGACCCGGAGATGCCGGTCGCGGTTGCCGATCGGCTGCGAGCCGACGGCATCGTTATGCATCCAGACCACGAGGCGATCGCGGCCAGGCGCCGGTTGAAATCGGCGGCGGAGCTTGCCGGCATTCGCAGAGCGCAAGCCGCGGCGGAGGCCGGGATGAGCGCCGCCGCGGCGGTTCTCCGCCAGGCGGCGCCCGATGACGAGCGGCTCATGCTCGGCGCCTCCGTCTGGCAGGGATTCGGCCACGAGGCGGGCTCGGGCCCGCTGCCCGCGAACCTGCCGATCCAGATCGACCTCTGGCCGCGCGACGAGCGATCGGGATGCTGGGCGGATATGACGCGGACGTTCGTCGTGGGTGAGATCGGCGACGCGGTTCGAGCGCAGGAGGTCCTCGTGCGCGAGGCGATCGAGCGGGCGCGGGAGGCGGTGCGACCTGGCGTCACCGGGCGTGAGCTCCACGCCATGGTCTGTGACGTGTTCGAGTCCGCCGGGCATCGGACTCAAAGAACCGGACCGGGGGAGGACCCGAACGAGGGCTTTCAGTTCTCGCTCGGCCACGGCGTTGGCCTTCAGGTCCATGAGGATCCGGGCCTTGGTCAGACGGGGCATAGCGAGCTGGTCGCCGGCGACGTGATTGCCATCGAGCCCGGCCTGTGGCAGCGTGACATCGGCGAGGTGCGGTTCGAGGATCTCCTCCTGGTGACCGAGGAGGGCAGCGAGACTCTCACGCACTATCCGTACGAGCTGACTCCTTAGCTGTAATCCCTGAGCCCGTTGTTTCAGCCGGGTCCTTGAGGTGTTGGGCGGTGAGCGCCTACCGCTCTTGGCGGGCCCGGACCTACCTCATCGCATGCGGGTGTGAGGCGCGTCAGCTAGCGCGTTTCCTGCGCGTGAACTGCAAACTCGGTGAACCGCGGAGGGGGCGCTGCCGCGGCCGCCTCGGCGGCCGCCTCCTGGATTCCAGGCTGGACCATCTCTTCCATCCAGCGCTCGTGCTGCTCACGCGAGTCCCAGATCTCGACCAAGCGCATCCCGTCGGCGGCTGGTCCGGCAACGTGGAAGGTCAAGCCGTCTGGCCAATTCGTCGGCCAGCCGATCTGCTCGGACACGGCATCGTAGTTCTCGGGTGTGAACCCGTCGAACTCCATGATGATTCCAATCGCCAAGTATTCCTCCTCTCGTGGTCACGAATGGAGCCGAGTCTATCCAGCAGAGGCCGCGCTCCACCGCCGATGCTTGCTTGCTCAAGACACGCAGGACCGAATGGGAACGTGCGCCGCGTAGGCTCCACGACGCGGTGACCGAGCTGCACGTCGAAGTCCTCGGACAGGGCGAGCCGGCTGTTCTCGTCCACGGGAGCGGCCCGCGCGAGCAGACGTGGGCCGATCAAGTCGCTCTTGCATCGCGCCACCGCTTGTTGCTGCCAGACCGCCGAGGGTACGGGCGCAGCCCGGTGGCTGACCCGGACTTCGAGGTCGACGCCATGGACGTCGCTGAACTTCTCGGCGAAGGCGCCCACCTCGTCGGTTATTCGTACGGCGGGGTTGGCTCTCTGTTGGCGGCCGCTCGACCGCCGCAGGCCGTACGCTCGTTGACCGTGATCGAGCCGGCGGCGTTCGGCGTGGCGCGGGGGGACGCAGCTGTCGAGAAGCTCCTCGAGGGCCTGGTGCCCCTGTACCAGGCGGCCTCAACGATAACGCCGGAACAGTTCGATCGGCGCTTCGATGCCGCGCTTGGCCTCGACCATCCGCCCGAGCCTCTGAACGAGGAAAGCCGCACCGTTGTCGAGGCCAATATGCGCGAGCGTCCACCGTGGGAGGCGGAGATCAGGCTCGATGACCTGGCGGGCGCGCCGTTCCCAAGCCTCGTTGTTTCAGGCGGATGGAATTCCGCATTCGACGCCGTCTGCACGGTTCTGGCGCGGACCCTGAACGCCGACCGGGCCGATTTTCCTGAGTACGGCAGCCACGGCGTCCAGCATGCCCGGGGTTTCAACGAGCGGCTCGAAGCATTTTGGCGCGTGGGGTGATGTTCACGCGGAGACGCAACGAGCGGCCTACCGGAGCCCTCGCTACGAGCCGCGCTTCGACGACTACCGGCACGGTCAGCGCCGGCAGACAGAGCCCTTTCGAAAATGGGACTAACCCCTCCCCCAGTTGTAGGACCCCTGAGCACCCGAGGTTCACGCGAGGCGAGGCCGCGACCTTTCCCTGGTCGCGGCCTCGCGGTCCTGGATCAGCTCCCGATCACCCTTATGGCGACCGGGGGCATGGCGAGTGCCTGACGACCTCGCACGAGGAAGCAACGCGGTCGTTGTGGCTGGCCTTGACGACATCGTGGCCGCGGCCGCACTTGACCTTGTCGCGGCCGTGCCCGCGAACGTTGATCTTGTCGTTGCCGCGTCCGCCGCTGACGGTGTCGTTGCCCGGCCCCCCGGTCAGCTTGTCGCTGCCCGAGTTGCCGTTCACGGTGTCGTCACCGGACTGGCCGTTCTCGACGTCGTTGCCGGGGCCGCCGTCGATCACGTCGTCGCCGGGGCCGCCGTTCAGCTCGTCGTTGCCCTGGTCGCCGCAGACGTCGTCGTTGCCGTCGCCGGCCTCGATCTGGTCGTCGCCGCCGTTGCCGTCGAGCTCGTCGTCGGCTACGGTGCCCTGGACGTCGTCGCCCTGGTCGTCGCCCTGGACGTCCTCGCCCTGGTCGTCGACCTGGACGTTCTCGCCCTGGTCGTTTTGGTCCCCCTGGTCATTGCCGGGGAGCGTGCAGGTTGGGGTCGGATCGTCACTGCCATCATCGCCGGAGTCGGCACGGGCAATCGTCAGACCCGCGAAGAAGACCCCGATCGCGACCATCATGGCCAGCACGATCAAGTGTCGATTTAACGTCATGGATTCCTT
The DNA here is from genome assembly GCA_005884985.1 of Actinomycetota bacterium. Lineage (GTDB taxonomy): Bacteria > Actinomycetota > Thermoleophilia > Solirubrobacterales > 70-9 > AC-56. The sequence continues at coordinate 5,358 of VAYK01000157.1, forward strand.
CCTTGGCCCTCGCGGGCTGTCGAGTCCCTTCGAGTCCCTTCATCGGCAACGGAGGTCAAAAAGATCACGGCCTAGAGGTCCGGATGGCCCTGGGTGGACGGATAGTGGAGGCAGCTACCTGCAGTCGCAGTCCGCGCATAGCGGCTAAGAGAGCCGCACGACCAAGGGCGGCAGCCGCAGCGCATGAGGACAAACTGGCTGGTTGACCAAGGTCAACCGCGCGCTCTTCAAAATGTGTCGCTCAGCATGGAACGCGAAAGCGGCGGTGGCCTCCGTGATGACAGAAGCCGTCGGTGCACCGGAAGGGCGGGTCTCGTGCGAGGTCGCCGACCTGAGTCGTCGCCCCGGCCCTGGAGGTGCGTCTGGTCGTGTGAGGAATAAGCTCCCCCGCCGATGGAGCCGGTGCAGGTCGAGGGAATCGCAGAGCTGCAGGAGCTGATCGGCCGGGAGCTGGGGCCGACCGACTGGGTGGAGGTCACCCAGGAGGACATCGATCGGTTCGCGGACGTCTCACGCGACCACCAGTGGATCCACGTCGACCCGGAGCGGGCGGCGAGGGAGAGTCCCTACGGCACCACCGTGGCGCATGGAAACCTCACCCTGTCGCTGCTCGACTTCTTCCGTCCCCAGCTGATCCAGAACCGCGGCGTGAAGATGGGGATCAACTACGGCTTCAACAAGGTCCGCTTCCCGGCCGCGGTGCCGGCCGGCACCCGGGTGCGAGCCCGCGCCGAACTCCTCTCCGTCGAGGAGCTCGGCGACGGTTGGTGGCACGTGGTCACCAAGTACACGATCGAGGGCGATCAGTCGGAGAAGCCGGTCTGCGTGGCCGAGGGGGTCGGCCGGGCCCTGATCGCGTAGCGACGCTCCGGGCTGGCGACGGTTGCGGCGGCGCTACTTGACTGTGAGCGTCCCCTCCATGCCCGCGGCCCGGTGGCTGTCGACGTTGCAGTAGTACGTGTAGGTGCCGGGCTTGAGGTTGGCCGCGAGCGAGTCCGAGCTCGAAGCGATGGTGCCGCTGCATCCGAACTGCTGGCCGCTCGAGCTCTCGATGCAGAAGTTGTGGGCAAGGGACTGCGGATTCGCGAACTGGAAATTGATGTTCCCGGCCTTGGCCTGGAGCGTTTTCTGCTGGTAGGCGAGGGCGGATCCCGATTTCGCCGAGACAGCCACGGTCTGGGCCTTGCCGCCACCGCCGGCGGCCTGGGTGGTGGTCGAGGTGGTCGAGGTCGCTGCCGAGGTGCTGCTGCTACCGCCTCCGCCACAGGCGGCGAGCGCGAGCGAGGCGCAGGCCAAGAGCGCCGTCGGGAGTGCGAGCTTTCTCATCCGGTAATCCCCTTTCGTGCGGGCTGGGGCGAGTCTATCCGCCGCGTCAACGTCCGGTAAAGGTCGCCTGACGTCCCTCGAGGAACGCGGTGACGCCCTCGCGCAGGTCCTCGGTGGCCATGCTGTCGGCGATCCCGTGCCGCTCGACCTGCAGGTGGTCGGCGAGCGTGTTCTCGAGGCTCTGGCCCACGAGCAGCTTCGACATCCGCACGTAGTGGGGCGCCTTCGCGGCCAGCTCGTCCGCCCGCTCGCGAGCGACCTCCGTGAGGCGGTCCGCCGGCACCACCTCGGCGACGATGCCCTCGGCGCGGGCCTCGGCGGCGCTCAGCAACGGATCGTTGAGGAGCAGCTCCAAGGCCCTCGCCGGTCCCACCACGCGCGGCAGGAAGTAGGTCATGCCGCCGTCGGGCGAGGCCCCGATCCGCCCGTAGGCGCACACGAACGCCGCGTCCTCGGAGGCGATCCTCGTATCGCACATCAGCGCCAGCGAGAATCCCGCGCCGGCCGCGACCCCGTTGATCGCCGCGATCACGGGATAGGGAATGCGGTGAAAGTCGACGATCGCCTGGTGCAGCACGTCGGCGCCGCGACGCACGTCGGCCGACAGGTAGGCGCCGGACTCGTCGAGCCCCCGCTTGAACCAGGTGACGTCGCCCCCCGCCGAGAACGCCCGGCCCTCGCCGGTGACGATCAGGGCGCGGAGCGGGGCGCGGTCGGCGAGCCAGGCCGCAGCCGTGACCAACTCGGCGATCAACTCGGGGCTCATCGCGTTCAGCACCTTCGGGCGGGCGAGCGTCAGGGTGCCGATCTCGCCGTCGATCTCCAGGCGGAGATTCTTCAACTCGGGCGGGCTGGGGACGGTCGTCGTGCTCATCGTTACTCCCTGTTTGAATTGGCCAGCGGGCCAGGAGCCTAACCTTGTTGGGATGGCGGACAAGCAGACAGACGCGGACTCCGCCGCCCCCGGAGTGGAACACGAGGAGGCGGCGGGCCTTGATGCTCAGCGAAGGCAGCTACCCGACCAGCCGGGGGTTTACGTGTTCAAGGACGCCGACGGTGGGGTGCTCTACGTTGGCAAGGCGCTGTCTGTCCGCAAGCGCGTCGCCTCACATTTCTCGGGGCCTCATCGCGGCGGGCTCGAGTTCATCGACCACGTCGGCTCGATCGACTTCCTGGTCACCGAGACGGAAGCCGAGGCATTGCTCGCCGAGCAGCAGTTCATCAAGCGCCACCGGCCGCGCTTCAACATCCGCCTGCGCGACGACAAGTCCTATCCCTACGTGGGGGTCAGCCTGGACGAGGAGTTTCCCCGCGTCTACTTCACCCGCGAGCGCCGCCGCCCCGGACGGGTGTACTTCGGCCCGTTCTCGAGCGCCAAGCGTGTGCGCGAGACGCTGGACCTGCTCGGCAAGCTGTTCCAGTACCGGACCTGCGAGGGGCCTGAGCCCGGCCGGCGATCGGGGGTTCCCTGCCTCGACTACTACATCAAGCGCTGCCAGGCGCCGTGCGTGGGCTACATCGATCGTCAGGAGTACCGGCGCAACATCGAGGCGATCATCGACTTTCTCTCCGGCCGTTATCGCGACGTCGAACGCGACCTGGAGCGCAAGATGGCCGAGGCCGCCGGCGACGAGGAGTTCGAGCGGGCGGCGATCTACCGCGATCGCCTGGAGGCGGTCCGCTCGCTGATGCAGCGCCGCAGCGTCGCCGGCGAGTCGCTGGAGACGGCCGACCTGATCGCGGTCGCCACCGACGGGACCGCCGCCAACGCGCAGGTCTTCCAGGTCCGCGATGGCGTGCTCGCCGAGCGACATGGCTTCTATCTGGCCAACGAGGGGCAGCGAGGCGAGGACGAGGTGACCGAGGAGTTCGTCGCCCAGTACTACTCGGCGGTGCCCGCGGTGCCGCGGCTGGTGGTCGTGGGCCCCGCCCTGCGGGCGCGCGCCGACCTGCTCGCGGAGGCGCTCTCGAGCCGTCGTGGCGGCCCGGTCGAGGTCCGCGTCGCGGAGCGCGGCGACAAGCGGCGGCTGCGGGAGCTCGCCGAGCGGAACGCTCGGCTCGCCCTCGCCCAGGACAAGCTGCGGGCCGAGAGGCGCCGCCAGCAGCGGGTGGACGCGCTCGCCGCCTTGCAGGAGACGCTCGATCTGGAGTCGCTGCCCGTGCGGATCGAGGGCTTCGACGTCTCCAACCTGGGCCCTGACCACACGGTTGCCTCGATGGTCGCGTTCGAGGGTGGCGCGCCGAAGAAGGCCGACTACCGGCGATTCAAGGTTCGCGGCAATCGCGCTGCGGGACCAGATGATTTCTCGTCCGTCGAGGAGATCCTCGGGCGCCGCACCGCACGCCTGCTCGAGCAGGCCGACCGCTCTCCGCACGATCTCGAGCGCGACGCGAGCTTTGCCGCGCTGCCGAACCTGATCCTGATCGACGGCGGCAAGGGGCAGCTGTCGCCGGGCATGCGCGCCCTCGGCCCGTTGGTCGAGCGCGGCACGACGGTCATCGGGCTGGCGAAGCGGATCGAGGAGGTGTTCGTCCCCGGACGCTCCGTCCCGGTGCCTGTCCCACGCGACTCCGAGGGGCTGCGCCTGCTGCAGCGGGTGCGCGACGAGGCGCACCGCTTCGCGCTCGATTTCCACCGCGAGCGCAGGGGCAAGGCCATGACGCGGTCGCTCCTCGACGGGCTGCCCGGCGTCGGCCCGGTGCGAAAGCGCGCCCTGCTCGACCACTTCGGCTCGCCAGAGCGTTTGGTGACCGCGAGCCGCGAGGAGCTCGAGGCCGTCCCCGGGATCCCCGGCAAGCTGGCCCGCGAGATCCATCGCCAGCTGCACAAGGCGGGTCGATGAACGAGCGACGCAACCCCGAGTCCTCGAAGAGCGACGGCGCGCGGGCCGTCGACCTGGTCGTGATCACCGGCTACTCGGGGGCGGGCAAGTCCGAGGCGATCGCCGCCTTCGAGGACGGCGGCTACTTCTGCGTCGACAACCTGCCGCCCCAGATGATCAGCGCCCTCGGCGAGCTGTTCCGCCACGAGGGAAGCGGGGTGCGCCGGGCCGCGATCGTCTCAGACGTGCGGGGCGGCGACTACTTCGAGGAGCTGATCGAGGTGCTCGGCCAGCTGCAGCAAGCCGGGCTCGACCCGACTGTCCTCTTCCTCGAAGCCAACGAGGAGACGCTGCTCGACCGCTTCAAGGAGACGCGTCGCCGTCATCCGCTGGCCCCGGACGGGCGGGTGGTGGAGGGGATCCGCGCCGAGCGCGGGGTGCTCGGCCCGCTGCGCGAGCGCGCCGACGTGGTGATGGACACCAGCGATCTCACCGGAGCCATGCTGCGGCGCCGCGTCGTCACCGAGCTGCTGGGGCCGAAGGGCGCCCCCGGCAAGCTCGCCCTGACGATCATCACGTTCGGCTTCAAGAACGGCCCGCCCCGCGAGGCCGACCTCGTCCTGGACGTCCGCTTCCTGCCTAATCCGCACTATCGCGAGGACCTTCGCCCCCTGACCGGTCTGGACCCGAAGGTGATCGAGTACGTGGAGGCGGGCGAGCTCGCGCACGAGTTCTACGACCGGCTGTTCCCGCTGCTGGACTTCGTTCTGCCCGCCTACGTAACCGAGGGTAAGACCCATCTGACGATCGCGATCGGCTGCACCGGCGGGCGCCATCGCTCCCTGACCGTCGCCGAGCGGATCGCGAGCCACCTCGCCGACCACGATGACGTCTCCCTGCGGGTCGTGCACCGCGACGTCGAGCTGGACTGAGGGCAACCGGCCCGCTTCGAGTGAGCGGGGAGTAGGCGAATGGCAGAGTCGGTGATCTCAGTCAACGGGCTGCGCAAGTCCTACGGCAAGCTGGAGGCGGTGCGCGGCATCGACCTCGAGGTGGCCGGCGGGGAGATCTTCGCCTTCCTGGGCCCGAACGGCGCCGGCAAGACGACCACGGTGGAGATCCTGGAGGGCTACAGGAAGCCGAGCGCCGGGAAGGTGAGCGTCCTCGATTCCAATCCGGCGGATGCGGGGCGCGCCTGGAGGCAGCGAATCGGCGTCGTTCTTCAGGATTGCAACCTGCAGCCCGAGCTCACCGTTCGGGAGTCGCTCGAGCTCTACGCCGGCTACTACGAGGCGCCGCGATCCGTTGACGAGACGATCGAGCTCGTCGGCCTTATGGATCAGTGCGATCAGCGGGCGCGGCGGCTTTCCGGCGGGCAGCAGCGCCGGTTGGACGTCGGGCTCGCGCTGGTCGGGGATCCGGAGCTCTTGTTCCTCGACGAGCCGACGACCGGATTCGACCCTTCCGCCCGCCGTCAGGCATGGGAGGTGATCGCGAACCTGCGCGAGCTCGGCAAGACGGTCTTCTTGACCACGCATTACATGGACGAGGCCCAGGCACTTGCCGACCGGGTTGCGATCATCGCTGCGGGCGAGATCGTGGCCGAGGGCGCGCCCGGCGAGCTCGGCGGGCGCGACGCCGCGGCGCTGATCAGCTTCCGGCTCCCCTCGGGCGTGGGCGCCGGCGAGCTGCCGCGGGAGGTGGCGGCGGCGCTGGGCGGGGCAGGGACCCCGCACCCGAACGGCCGGGTGCAGCTGCGAACCGACGAGCCGGTCTCCATCCTCAATGCCCTCACCAGCTGGGCGCTGGCGCGTGATCTCGAGCTGGCGGGGCTCGAGGTTCGCCGGCCGAGCCTCGAGGACGTCTACCTGGAGCTGACAGCCGAGTGACCGGCCTCGCGCTCGCCCTCCATCAGTTCCGCTACGACCAGAAGATCTTCTGGCGGAATCCCGCCTCCGTGTTCTTCACGGTGATGTTCCCGGTCATGTTCCTGGTTCTCCTCGGGGTGATCGTCAACGGCGAGACCATCCACTCACTCGGGGGAATCGAGGCCACCACCTACTTCGTCCCCGGCGTGATCACCCTGGCCGTCGTATCGGCCACCACGGTCAACCTGGCGATGAGCCTGACCATCCTCCGCGAGGGCGGGATCCTGAAGCGGCTTCGGTGAACCCCGCTGCCGAGCTGGGTGTTCATCGCCGGTCGGATCGGGAACGCGATCGTGACCGCGCTATTGATGTTCGTGCTCGTAACCGCGCTGGGGCGAATCCTGTTCGGGGTTGCGGTCCCGTGGTCGCGGCTCGGCGCTCTGTTGGTGACGCTTGCGGTGGGCTCGGCCTCGTTCTGCGCCCTCGGCGTCGCGCTGACGACGATCATTCCCTCGCGAGAGTCCGCGCCTGCGATCACCAACATGATCGTCTTCCCGCTCTACTTTGTGTCCGGGGTCTTCATCCCGGAGAGCGAGATTCCCAGCGGCGTGCTGCACGTTGCGGACGTGTTCCCGGTCCGTCACCTGTTCGACGCCCTGCTCACCGGCTTCGACCCGGCCACGGCCGGAGCGGGCTTCCAGCTGGGCAACCTCGCGGTCGTCGCCGCCTGGGGCCTGGCCGGCCTGGCGCTCGCCGTGAGGCGCTTCCGGTGGGAACCGCGGATATAGGCTTCAAACGTGATCCACCACGCCAGCGTTGACGTCTCGGACCTCGAGCGGAGCGGCCGCTTCTACGATGCCCTGTTCGGTCCGCTGGGCTGGCGGCGCCAGGTGGAGACCGACGAGGTCATCGGCTGGGGCATCGTCAAGCCGGTGTTCTTCGCCTCGACCCGCCGGCCCGCCGGCACCGGTGGCGGCCACGTCTGTTTCGCGGGCCACGGGATTCCGGCGGTGAAGGCGGCCTGGGAGGGCGGCGTCGCCGCGGGCGGCACCGACGACGGAGCGCCCGGGAGCCGCCCCCAGTACGGTCCGGCCTACTACTCGGCCTATCTGCGTGACCCGGACGGCTACCGGGTAGAGGTGGCGGTGAGCACGGATTGAGCGGGCGAGCGATGCGGTTCGAAGGAGGGCACAGGCAATGGCAGCAGTGAAGGTCGGGGTCAACGGATTCGGCAGGATCGGGCGGAACCTGTTCCGGGCGGCCCACGAGGCGGGCTCGGAGCTCGAGTTCGTCGCTGTCAACGACATCACGGACGCCGCCACGCTCGCGCACCTGCTCAAATACGACTCGATCCTCGGCCGCTTTCCGGGCCGCATCGAGGCGGGCGATGACGCGATCGTCGTCGACGGACAGGAGATCAAGGTGCTCGCCGAGCGCGATCCAGCCGCGCTTCCGTGGCGCGAGCTGGGG
>VAYK01000158.1 GCA_005884985.1 Actinomycetota bacterium
GAGATGCGCACGTACGTGCTCCGCACTACGGCGTCGGTCCTGGCCGCCCCGCGGCACCTGCTCCTCCGTCCCACCGACGTCGCCGGCGCCACCTTCGAGATCGAGTCCGTGCGCGTCGTGTCGCGGCGCGAGCACCTCGCCAGCGTCAGCGCCGGGCTCGGATGGCACGGGATGTCGGAGGTCTATCGCGAGGCCCTGGTCGCGCGTGCTCCGGACGCGTTGCGCTTCGACGTTCGCCTGCCCGTCCGCCCGCGGCTGGACCTCGCCGTGGGGACGATCGAGGAATCGCCGGTGACGTTCCGGGTGGAGGCCCGTGAAGCCGGAAAGGAGGACGCGGTCCTGCTCGAACGGACGGTGACGGTCCCACATCGGTGGGAGACGGCCACCGTGGACCTGGCGCGCCTGGGCGGCCGCGACGTGACCCTTGCCCTCACCCTGGCCTCCGACAAGCCGCGCGCGCTCGGCTTCTGGGGCACGCCGGTCATCCGCGCCGTGCCGGAAAGGGGTCGCGCGGACGTGGGCCGCGGCACGACGCCCGCGCGGCCGCAAGGCGTGATCCTCGTGTGGATGGACACGCTGCGGCGCGACCACCTTCCGATGTACGGATACGCGCGGCCCACGGCGCCGACGCTCACGCGCATGGCCGCGGAGGGAACCCTCTACGACGACTGCGTCGCGCAGGCGACGTGGACGAAGGTCTCAGGGCCCTCCATCCTGACGTCGTTGTACCCCTCGACCCACGGCGTCCATGGGTTCAGCGACCTCCTCCCCAGCTCCGCGACCACGATCGCGGAGGTGTATCGGCAGGCGGGCTATTCGACCCTCGGGCTCGAGACCATCCAATTCGTCGGCAAGTTCAGCAACCAGCACCAGGGCTTCGAGGAGCTGCACGAGCAGGGGTCGTTCCCGGAGCGGCAAGCCGGCAGCACGAAGGTCGCGCGCACCGAGGTCGACCGGCTGATCCCCTGGCTGGCCGCGCATCGCGACGTCCCGTTCTTCGTCCTGCTGCACATCTCCGATCCCCACAGCATGTACAGGCCCTACCCGCCCTACGACACGATGTTCGCCGACCCGCGCGGGCGCGAAGAGCACGAGCGGGAGCGGGAGAAGGTGCGCCCCCTGATCGGCAACGCGAACATGCGGCGCTTCGGCATGCCCACGCGCGACGAGCTGGTGCGCGGGGGCGTGGACCCCGAGCGCTACATCGCCTACGAGCAGGGCTGGTACGACGGCTCCATCCGCGCGATGGACGCAGAACTCGGGCGCCTGCGCGAGCGGCTGGGGGAGATGGGTCTCGACCGGCGGACGCTGATCGCGTTCCTGGCCGATCACGGCGAGGAATTCCTCGAGCACGGCCACACCTTCCACCACCCGCGCGTCTACGGCGAGCTGGCCAACGTCCCGCTCATCCTGTGGTGGCCGGGCGTCGTTCCCGCAGGCACGCGCGTCGCAGAGACGGTCGAGCTGATCGACGTGATGCCGACCTTGCTGGAGCTGAGCGGCCTTGCCGCTCCCAAGGGCATGCAGGGCGCAAGCCTGGTTTCGCTGATGCGCGGTGCGGGCGCCCACCCCGGATGGCCTCGACCCGCGATCACGGAGGCGTTCGGCCTTCCCGATCCCAGCGTACCCACGGTGGAGGACTCCTTCGCCCTGAGCCGCGACGGCTGGAAGCTCGCCCACCACGTGACGCGCGCCGCCGGCCGTCCCGAGTTCGAGCTCTTCGATCGGCGCAAGGACCCGCTGGATGCCACCGACATGGCCGCCCAGCATCCCGACGTCGTGGCACGGCTGCTGCGGGAGATGCAGGCCTGGCAGCGCATGGCGGAGAGCGCGCGCCTGAAGCCGGACTCGGCGCTGGCCTCCACGGTCAGCGGCGAGGAACTCGAGCGCCTGCGCGCGCTCGGCTACGTGCAGTAGCTACTCGTCCCGCTCGCGCCGCCGCTTCTTCTGCTCCTTCCGCCACTCCTTGAGCTGCCGCTCGTATTCCTTGCGCGCCTCGCGCCGAGCGCGCTCCGCCTCCTCGCGGGCCTGCTCGCGGACGCGGCGCCACGTCTCCGCCTCCCCGTACTCGGGGGGCGGCGCGGGATGCGAGCCCGAACGCACGTCCTCGGGCCAGGGCTCGGAGTCGCGCGCCTGGTCTTCATCGGAAGGTGCGGGATAGGCGTCGGCCAGCGTGACCTCGCCCCGGTCGGGACAGACCGCCTTGGGCATGGCCGCGCGCAGGAAAAGCTCGCGCAGCGCGTCCCCGTCGTACGGACGGCAGCCCTCGGAGAGGGGCAGGCCCGAGGGGGGATCGATCCAGGCCTGCAGGACGGTGGGCGGCGCCGGCCACGTGGACGTGGTGATGAGGGACTCGGGGGCGCGCGTCATCATGCGGCCCCACACCGGCGCGACCAGGCGTCCGCCGGTGGCGAGGCCCATGATGGGCCGCGGCTCGTCGAAGCCCATCCAGACCGCCGCCACCAGGCGCGGCGTGTAGCCCACGAACCAGGTGTCCGTGGCGTCGTTGGTGGTGCCGGTCTTTCCGGCCGCCGTCGCTTCGAATCCACTCGTGCGCACCGCCGTCCCCGTCCCGCGCTCGATCGCTTCCTGGAGCACGTTGGTGATGAGGAAGGCGATGCCGGCGTCCATCACGCGCTCGACGCGCGGGGCGGGAGCGGCGTCGATCTCGGTGCCGTCCTCGGCCGCGATGCGCAGGATCAGGCGTGGCGCCGCCACCTTGCCGAGCCCGGCGAAGGCGGCGTAGGCGGTCGTCAGCTCCAGCGGGCTCACCGCCACCGTGCCCAGGGGCATGGCCGGCGTCTCGTCGATGTCGGAGCGGATTCCCGCCTCGCGGGCCGCCTTGGCCACTTCGGCCAGGCCCACCGCCGAAGCCAGACGCACGGTCGGGATGTTCTTCGAGCGCGCGAGGGCATCCCGCATCGTGACCGCGCCGTCGTACTCCTGGTCGAAGTTCTGCGGCTCCCACACGCGATTGCCCCCCAGGCGGACCTGCATGGGCTCGTCGCGGAGCCGCTCGCTCAGGTAGTGGCCGTGGCGGAGCGCGGCCGCGTACACAAACGGCTTGAAGGCGCTGCCCACCTGGCGGCGGGACGACTTCACGCGATCGAAGCGGGACTGATGGAAGTCGCGGCCGCCGATCCAGGCCAGCACGTCGCCGCTGCCGACTTCCTCCGCGACGAGCGCGCCCTGCAGATAGGGCGTGCCGTTGTCGGTCGGGGTGGCGGCCACCGCGTAGCGCGGGCCGGTGAAGCGGCCCAGCGCGCCCGTCTCGACCGCGCGGAGCTGGCGCCGGAGCTCCTCCTCGGCCGCCCGCTGCAGGCCGGCGTCGAGGGTGGTGGTCACGCTCAGCGTCTCGTCGTACAGCCGCTCGCCCAGGCGATCCTCGAGCTGGCGCCGGACCTCCTCCGTGAAGTACGGGGCCAGGCCGGCGTCCCCGGCCGCGGTGGCGCGGCGGCGCACCACGCCCAGGGGCATCGAGCGGGCGGCGGTGGCGGTCGCGGCCGCCACGCGCCCCTGCCGCTCCATGAGCGTGAGGACGAGGTCGCGTCGTTCGCGCGTCCGGTCCGGGTAGCGGCGCGGGCCGTAGCGGGTCGGCCCGCGGATGAGGCCGGCGAGGAGCGCGGCCTGGCTCAGGGTGAGGCGCGACGCGCTCGTCCCGAAGTAGTGCCGGGCCGCCGCCTCCACTCCGCGCGCGCCGCCGCCGAAGTAGATGTGGCTCAGGTACAGCTCGAGGATCTCGTCCTTGTCGAAACGATCCTCGATCTCGTAGGCCACGCGCACTTCCAGGATCTTGCGGGCGAGAGTCCGCTCCCGCGCCCGGATGCGATCGGGGAAGACGTTGCGCGCAAGCTGCATGGTGACGGTGCTGAAGCCCTGATCGACGCCGCCGCGCCTGAGGTTGGCGAGGGCGGCTCCGGCCACGCGCCGCCAATCGACGCCGCCGTGGGAATAGAAGCGCTGGTCCTCGACGGCGAGGAACGCGTCCCGGACGTGCTTGGGGATGAGGCGCAGCGGCACCGTCGCGCCCTCCACCGGGCGCAGGTCGGCGAAGACGCGGCCGTGACGGTCGAGAAGGCGAGAGGCCTTGCCCGGCTGGTAGGATCGGAGCCGATCGACGTTGGGACATCCCGCCCCGCCGCAGCGCCCCCAGAAGAGGCCGCCCGCCGCCAACACGATCGCCAGCGTGGCCCCGGCTCCCACGACGATGGGCCGGCGGTCGCGCCAGAGCCGCGCCGCCAGCGCGCGGGCATGGCCAAAGGCCGTGCGAGCGCGCGTGCCCGCGGTCGGCGAGGGCGGCGGAAGGTCAGCCTGGTCCATCTCCTTCGAGTAGACCACGCTTGTCTGTCGGGTGCGGTAACCGAAGGGCCGCTTCAATCCGTTGAAGCTCGATCGCGCCGCACGTCGGGGAAGCTACGCGCAATACTTCCGCGCCAGCGTCACCAATGCCTCTCGGCAGGCCAGGACCTCGTCGAGACGTACGTACTCCTCGACACCGTGCAGGCCGGCCCCCCCGGGCCCGAACACGACCGACGCGATGCCCGCCCCGCCGAGGATGGCCGCGTCCGTCCAGAACGACATCGCGCCCACCGTCGTCGCGCGTCCGAGCGACTCGCGAAGCTGGCGAGGCAGGGGATGGCCGTCCGGGGTGAGATAGGGCGGGCGCTCGAAGGACGATCGGGCCTCGGCGCGAAAGCGCGGATCGGCTTC
>VAYK01000159.1 GCA_005884985.1 Actinomycetota bacterium
GTTCCACCGTCATGAGGCCAATATACGGCTACGACCCTCGACCGCCACCCTTCCGCGTGTCTCAGCCGAGCAGGTGATGGCCGTAGCTCAAAGGGAACGCTGTCCTCGCCGGGAGGAGGAGGATGAGCGACGCGACAGTGACCAGGGTGACCGTGACCGTCCAGCGCGAGTTCAATGGTGGCCCGAGACCGTGGCGCTGTGTTGGGGCGTCAAGCGGCGTAGGGCACCTTTCGAGTAGCTCGCCCAGACTCACCATGCCTCGCCGCGAGCGTAACGTCGCGCCCGGCGCAGGGAAAAGCGCCGTCGCAGTCGGACATCGAACCGGGACGCCCTTGCCGCGAGCATGTCGCGAAGGTGACCGGTGTGGGTGAAGGGGTCCGCGATGGTCTCGCCGGTACGCAGCGAGCGAACCGCGCGGATAGAGCCATCGACCTCCGCTACAAGGTGCGGGGGCGGCGGCAGGACGGCCGTATCCCGTTGACGAAGCCATTCGAGCGCAGGCCCATCCGCCTCCCCAGCGAACCGGAAGACCACCCGGTCGTCGGTGGCCACCGCCGGGGGGCGGGTGGCGTCAGAATCCACCCAGAGTCGAGTACCGCGAGACATCTTGGCCTCCTTCGGTTGGGAGAAGCTAGGCGGAGGCCAAGCAGATTGGCACGGGCAGAACTGGCTGTCTGAAGTCAGGCCGTCTAGCGCCCGTCTAACTAACTAACCAGCCGAGCCTACACCCGATCCAGCGCCTGTCAAGGGAGCCGCCGAGGATCCAGGTATTGACCAGTCGTGCGCTCTGGCCCTCGACCCACCCTGGCTCAGATCAAGTTGAAGCCGTTGGCGAGGGTGAGGACCGCCAGAAGGAAACAGGCTGGGATGCTGAACGAGTCTTCCCAACCCAGCGCGCCGAACACCGGCCGGAGCCGGTGCGACTGGTGGGTTGGCTGTAGAGCCTCGCTAGTTGGGAGCCTGCAAGCGAGGCAAGTGGCTTACGTCTCGGCGGCTGCGGTGGATCACCCTCGGCCTGTTTACGCTCGCCGTTCTCTTCTGCGCGACGCTCAGCGTCAGTTCGTAGCGTGCCCCTGAGGAAGCGGCCTCGGACTTTCGTCCAGCCATGACCCACGAGATCCGGCGACCCCATAGGACTGCCGAAAGCCAACTACCAGTAGCGCCTAATCCCATGCCCAAGCCAGGGCGCGGGAGCGGGGGAACCAATTAGGGGCGAATCCACCATCGTGGAGGCGCCGCTCCTGAGGCGCCAGTCCGACAGTTAACCCCGTAGGCCCGACGAAGGAGGCTGGTTTGCGCAGCATGCGCAGAAGGGCAGTCCTCACCGCGTTGGGGGCGATAGCTGCAATCGGGCTTAGCGCATCGGCTCTAGCCGGGGTCGCCCACGGTTACGTGAATCCAATAAAGCCTGGGCGCTGGATTGCCGGCAGGATCGACATGGGCGTCGATTACATTGCGACACGGCGTACCGGGGTGGTCGCTATCGGGGACGCGCAAATCATGGGCGCCTACAGGACCAGCGGCTGGCCCGGAGGCCATTACCTCTGGTACCAGCTCCTGAACGGCGACCATCGCGGCGATTACATCTACGTCGCCGAGAAGCTCAGGAAGATGAAGCCGGCTGGTACCACCGTCGATGCCGGCCAGAGGATCGCCGTGGCGAAGCCTGGGTGGCCGGGGACGGAATGGGGTTGGGCAACCAGGAGCGGACAGCCCCGCGCGGCTCCCTGCTACAGCGAGGGGATGAAGACCCATTCGGGCAAAGAGATGGCCCGTTTCCTCGCGTCGCTGGGCGCGGAGGTCGCCGACAAGGTGAGGGACGGCCCCGACTATCCCACGGGAACGCGGTGCTAGAGGGTTCTGTCGCGAGCTAACCAGTCAGGGGAGTGCTTTGATGGACACGAAGCGACCTAAGGCGTTCTAAAGCCTGAACGCTCAGTCCTTGGCCGCGGGCAGGAAAGGATGTGTAATGGGACGACAAGCGCGGCAGCGCTGGGTGCGCTCTGTGTCCTAGCGCTAGGTCGTCCTCCAGCCTGGCGATATTCGAGGCGATCACCCTGGACGTTTGCTGAAATGCCCAACTCTTATGCGCCAGTAATGCGCCAGTAGGCGCCAGTAACAGGCGGGTTCCAGCGGGTTCCAGCGGGCCATTTCGTGCCTGGCGACGGGGTTTCGTGGCTACCGCCGCAGATCTACGGGATCTGAGCAGAGAGCCGGTTTCCGCTTGTTCAAGCGGAGTCAAGGTCTTGAACTAGCGCAGATTGCGCAACCCCACGCGCGTGACCGGGCCGTTCCCGGTCTTGAGCGTGGCCTCTCCGCGTGCCCTGCGGAAGTCGTGCGTGCCGCCGATGATCGCCACCACGTTGCGGGTCTGCTTGATCTTGAGGCTCCCGGCGAGCTCAATGGTGCCCCGGCCGCTCCAGATCAAGCTCGCCTGACATTGGGCCTTGACCGGCGAGACAAGGGTGCAGGCGGTCGAGAAGCTGCCGATGTCCCTTCCATGGCGGCGCAGGTCTCCGGCCGAACCGACCAGGTCACCGCCCGAGGTGCCACTCGGATCGTTGTCGACGAAATAGTTGCTGGTCTCCACGGTCCTGACATGGGTCACCTCCCGGCGTCGTGTGCTCGCGCTGGCTGGGAGCAAGGCCAAGACGATTGTCATGGGCACCGAAGCGGCGACTATCACAACTAGCCGTTTCATCTATCCCTCCTGAGGGGTATCGACTGCCTCAGCCTCAAACCTACCGTCGGACCCGGCCGCCACAGCCTGTCGATTGAGCACAGCAACCGGTAGGTCGGCGGTTGGAGCCCTACACCAGGTCATCGCGACCGTAGACCTCGCCCCTCTCACGGCGCGCATGACGAGTTGACTGGCTCTAGCCCGGGTCGGGGCGCGAAGGCGTCGGGTGGGGTTCTTACTCTCAAAGAGGTGACACGCCGGGACTCCCACTTCGCATGTCAGGAGTGCGGCCATGTGGCGCTGGCCTGGACCGGTCGGTGTCCGGGCTGCGGCGCGTGGAACACCCTGGTGGAGACGCTGCGGCCGCGGGCCGGAGCTTCGGGGCGCAGGTCCGGACAGGGGCGGCGCGGCGGGCCCCGGGCGTCTGGCGCGCCGCGGCCAGTCCCGCTGCGCGAGGTCGAGGCGCCGGCCGTCGATCGGTTGCTCACCGGGGTCGGCGAGCTCGATCGCGTGCTCGGCGGGGGGCTCGTCCCCGGATCGCTCGTCCTGCTCGGAGGCTCGCCCGGAATCGGCAAGAGCACGCTCACCGGGATGGCGCTCGGCAACCTCTGCGCCGCCGGGCGGCGCGTCCTCTACGTCTCGGGGGAGGAATCGGCCGCCCAGGTGCGGCTGCGCGCCGAGCGGCTCGGCGAGGGGGCGCTCGCGGTGCCGGTCCTGGCCGAGACCTCGGTGGAGGCCGTGCTCGCCACGCTCGAGGCCGAGCGACCCGACGCCTGCGTGGTCGACTCGATCCAGACGCTGTACGTCGAAGGGATGACCGGGGCGCCGGGGTCGGTGGGGCAGGTGCGAGAGACGACGGGGGCGATCATGGAGGTGGCCAAGCGGCTCGGCACCGCGGTGGTCCTGGTGGGTCACGTGACCAAGGACGGAACGGTCGCCGGACCGCGCGCGCTCGAGCACCTGGTGGACTGCGTGCTGATGTTCGAGGGCGAGCGCGAGCGCAGCTTCCGCATCCTGCGGGCGCTCAAGAACCGCTTCGGCGCCACCAGCGAGGTGGGGGTGTTCGAGATGCGCTCCGGCGGGCTGGTGGAGGTCGCCGATCCCTCGGCGCGCTTCGTCAGCGAGGCCAGCGAGGCGCCGGGCTCCTGCGTGCTGTGCGCGATGGAGGGCACCCGACCGCTGCTGGTCGAGGTTCAGGCGCTGGTCGCGCCGACCGAGATCGTGCCACCACGTCGCATCGCCACGGGAATCGACCGGAACCGGCTGGCGATGATCCTCGCTGTCCTCGCGCGCCACGGCGGGCCGTCGCTCGCCTCGGCGGACGTGTTCGTCAATGTCGCCGGCGGCGTCCGGGTCGACGAGCCGGGCGCCGACCTCGCGGTGGCGCTTGCCCTCGCCTCTGCCCATCGCGGCGAGCCGCTCGGGGGAGAGGGCGGCAAGCCGCTCGCCTGCTTCGGGGAGGTGGGCCTGACCGGCGAGCTCCGGTTCGTCGCCCACCCCGAGCGCCGGGTGGCCGAGGCGCTCAAGTTCGGTCTCGGCCCGATCGTCGCTCCGGCGGCGGGCGAGCGGATCGAGGGGCTCAGCCCGCAGCCGACCCTGGCTGCGGCGCTGCGGGCCGCCGGCGGGCGCCGAGCGGCGCGGGCGCGGGCGGCAGCCTGAGCCGCCGCCGCGAGTGCCTGGCGTCAGCTCAGTCACAGGAGACCCTCCCGGACTTGACAAGCTCCAATCCGACCTGTCCACACGGGATTCGGCTGAGCGCGGGGAGCAGGGGGTCTTTGCCATCATGCTCCACGATGGCGCCGCACGACGGGGATGAGCTGCATGAGCTTGAAGCCCGTCTGGATCCTCGGCTGCTGCGGGCTCTTGATCTGGTCGCGCCCGGAACGCCGCTGCGCGAGGGGATCGACAGCATCATCCAGTCGCGCACCGGCGGCCTGATCCTGATCGCCGACGCGGACGAGGTCTCGTTCCTGTTCAGCGGCGGGATCAAGCTCGACATCGACTACACCCCGGCGCTGCTCTACCAGGTGGCGAAGATGGACGGTGCGATCGTGCTCGATCCGGGCGCCGAGAAGATCCGCTGGGCCAACGTCCAGTTGATGCCCGACCCGACGATTCTCTCGATGGAGACCGGCACGCGCCACCGCACCGCCGAGCGCGTCTCGAAGCAGACCAGGGCGCTCGTGGTCTCGATCTCGGAGCGCCGCGACGTCGTCTCGATCTACATCGAGGGGATGAAGACCACCCTTCAGGATATTCCGACGGTGCTCTCGAAGGCGAACCAGGGCTTGGCCACGCTGGAGAAGTACCGCGCTCGCCTCGACCAGCTCTCTGCCCGCCTCACCAGTCTCGAGTTCCTGGGCGGGTGCACCCTTCACGACGTTCTGTCGGTGCTGCAACGGGCCGAGCTGGTGACCCGGATGGCCGCTGAGGTCGAGCGCTACATCATCGAGCTGGGAACCGAGGGCCGGTTGATCGAGATGCAGCTCGAGGAGACCGTTGTCGGCGTGATCGGGGAGCGGGCCGCGCTGCTTCGCGACTACATCGTCGTCGACACGGAGGAGCAGATCGAGCGCACGATCGGTGAGCTTGCCGGGCTCGGGCACCAGGAGCTGCTCGACTTCGGTCGCCTCGCCGAGCTGCTCGGCTACGGTCGCCTCGCCGAGCTGCTCGGCTACGACCGGAAGACGAGCACGCTGGACTTCGCCGTCTCGCCGCGGGGGTACCGGATGCTGTCCGAGATCCCGCGCCTGCCCCGCCTGGTGGTCCAGAAGATCGTCCATCGGTTCGGGGATCTGGAGGCGATCCTGAACGCTTCCCAGGAAGAGCTTGAGTCCGTCGAGGGTGTAGGGGACGCGCGGGCGCGGGAGATCCGCGAGGGACTTCGCAGGCTTCAGGAGGTCGACATTGTCGACCGCTATCGGTGAACCCGACGGCCGCCCCGGCGGTCGTCTCTACGTAAGGAGGCCCAAATTCCACAGCTAGCTACCGAGGAAGCGATAGAGATCGGACACGAGCTGAGCCCCGTCGAGTGCACATTCGACATCGGCGACAACGTCGTGTATCCGCACCACGGGGCTGGGGTGGTGCTCATGAAGGAGACCAAGGACCTCCTCGGCGAGAAGCGGGACTACCTGACAATCAAGATCCTGCACAACAACATGACGGTCATGGTCCCCTGCGAGAACGCACATCGGGCCGGCTTGCGGCGGGTCATCGACGGTGAGGACGTCGAGAAGGTGATCGACGTGCTGACCGGCGAGGTCTCGGAGATGCCGAAGAACTGGAACCGCCGGTTCAAGCACAACCGCGAGAAGATCAAGACGGGGAACGTCTTCGAGCTGGCCGAGGTGGTCCGGAACCTAGCGATCCGCGAGTGGGAGAAGGGTCTCTCCACTGGCGAGAAGCAGATGTACACGAGGGCGAAGAAGATCCTCGCGTCGGAGTTCATGTACGCGCTCAGCAAGGACGAGGACGGGGCCGAGGCCTACCTCGACGAGCTGCTGGAGGAGCGCTTCGGGGCCAAGGCGTCTGCCTGACGGTCCGCCAGCTTCAGCGGTCGTCGCGGCCGCCGGCTCCGGAGAGCGGCTCGGAGCCGGCGGCCCGAAGGCCTTCGTCCGGCTCGCCGGCAGGGCGCTGATCGACTGGTCGCTCGACGCCTTCGCGCGGGCGGAGAGCGTCGGGCCGGTGATCGTTGCCTTGCCGCCGGGCTACGAGGCAGAGCTGGGCGACGGTGTCGCGACGGTCGCCGGAGGCGAGCACCGCTCTCAATCCGTGGCCGCCGCGCTCGAGCGGGTCGAGACCGAGCTGGTCGCCGTCCATGACGCGGCCCGGCCGTTGGTCACGGCGGAGCTGATCGACGAGCTGATCGCCAAGCTCGCCTCGCGTCCCGACGCCGACGGCGTAATCGCCGCTGCGGCGCTCGCCGACACGGTGAAGCGCTCACGCCAGCCGCGCCCGGCGAAGGGGAACTTGGCGCGAGGCGACCCCACCGTCGCCCAGACCGTCAGCCGCGATCACCTCTGGGCTGCTCAGACCCCCCAGGTCTTCCGGACCGCGGCGCTGCGCGAGGCCCTCGACACCGACCCGCAACGGGTCGCCGCCGCAACCGACGACGCGATGCTGGTGGAGAATGCAGGCGGCACGGTCCTCATCCACCCGGCCCCCGCCCAGAACCTCAAGGTGACCACCGAGCTCGACCTCCGCGTCGCCGAGCTGCTGCTGGCCGAGCGGGGCTCCTAGCTCACGCCGGAGAGCAGGTCGTCCAGAACGTCCCCGTAATGGGCGACCGATAGTGAGAGGTGGCCGTGGTCCGCAAGCAGCCGCGAGCGAGCTCAGGGCACGTGCTCCGCCAGCCACTGCCCGTGGGCCAATGGAACGAAGCGGTCCTGGGCGCCGTGCCAGATAGTCACCGGGACCTGGATCGTTTCTCCTCACCCATCCCCGCGAGCCAGTTCAGCCCCTCCGCGTCGTGGGGGGCACTGCCGGCCACCGTGGCCGCGGAGAGGACGCGTTCCGGCAGGAACGCGGCACACGCCAGCGCGTGGGGGCCGCCGCCGGACGACCCCACCGTGTGGAAGACTTCGATCTCAAGTTGCTCGGCGATTGCCTCGACGTCTGCCGTGCAGTCGGCCACGGAGCGGCCTGCGTTGGGACTGGAGTCCGCATAGCCCGGGCGCGCGTAGCTCAGGTGACGCAATCCGCGCTTCGCCCCGGCGTCCAGCAGAGACGCGAACAGCCGGCGGATCGAGGGCGTGCCGCTGTGTGCGAGCACCACCCCGGCCCCTTCGGGACCCGCGATCATCACATCGAGGTGACGCCCGTCCGAAGTCGTCACCTTCTCGAACCGCGGCTCCACTCGGCTGAACCCTAGTCGGCTTCCCGACCGTCCGCAGGCGAGCTCGGCGCGTGCGGGGGCGCGGCGCATGGGGGGCCACGGCTCACTTCCGACCGGTGGGCGGCCGATACTAAAGGTGAATGAAAAGGCTTCGGAGCAGATTCGGTTGCGCCGTGGACGGGCACCGCTGGGCCCTGGTGGGACACCGCTGCGTGTGCCTGCGCTGTGGGCGCGAGGCGGCCTCGCAGGGCACCCGGCGCTCGGCGTCGCGCCGGGACTGACCCGCGCCCTCAGCGCCTCAGCAGCACCCAGACGAGCGCCGCTGCGAAGCCGATCTGGCCGAAGGCCAGCGCGGTGCCGAAGTTCGCGGCTCCCAGCGCGCCGGCGACGGCGCTCACGATCACGAAGGCACCGCTAAGCAGCGCCAGCTCGAGGACGGTCCTAGGCACCGGCATGGCTGTCGTAGGAAGCGCCTGGCTGTACGAGTAGACCACTGAGGCCAGCGAACATGATCGCCGACAGAGTAGGCGACCGCCTCCGGTATACGGTGCGCAAATGCCACACGCGGTGCGCCGGCTGCTGCTTGGCCCACCAGTGCCGACCGCGGCCGCGCATCGCCTGGCCGGCTAGCGTACGGGGCGCTACGACCCTCGACGGCCCCCATGCTCACCGACTACCACCTCCATCTACGCCTGGACGAAGACGACCGGCCGCCTGAGCGGTCGGCGTTCACGACCGAGAACGTGGAGGGCTACGTGGCTGCAGCGAAGAAGGCGGGGATCGAGGAGCTCGGATGCTCCGAGCACGTCTACCGGTTCACGGATGCGCTCGAGATCTGGCGGCATCCGTTCTGGGAGCAGCAGGCTCGCGATGACCTCGACGCCTACTGTGAGTTCGTGCGCACAACCCCGCTTCGCCTCGGGCTGGAGGTCGACTTCGTGCCCGGGGCCGAGGACCGCAGCGCCAGCCTCCTCGACGGCCACGACTTCGACTATGTCATCGGCTCGGTCCACTTCCTCGGCGATCGGGCGGTGGACCACGACGGCTACGACATCTGGGAGACGGAGGGCGACCCGGACGCTGTCTGGCGCCGCTACTTCGAGACCCTCGCCGAGGCGGCCGGCAGTGGCCTGTTCGACATCCTCGCCCACCCCGACCTGGTGAAGATGTGGGGGCGGGCCAGGCCCCATCCGGAGCGCGATCCGCGGTTCTACTACGAACCCGCGGTGGAGGCGATCGCCGAGTCCGGAGTCGCGGTCGAGGTCTCGACCGCTGGCCTGCGAAAGCCGGTGCGGGAGATCTATCCGGCGCCGGCCTTCGCCACGATGTGCGTCGAGGCCGGGGCGGCGTTCGCCCTCTCCTCCGACGCCCACGTCGCCGCAGATGTCGGCCACGCCTATGAGAGCGCGGTCTCCGCGATGGGCGATTGGGGGATCGAGCAGATCGCCGTGTTCGAGCGCCGGGAGCGTCGGCTGGAGCCGCTGGGATGAGTTTTGGCCTCACCGTCGGAGGCAGCGCCGCGTTGGGCGGCTGCAAACCTTCGCCCTCCGCCGTCCTCGGTCGCTCGCGTGCTTTTCAAATACGCCACGCTCCCTGTTTCCTCGGATGACTCGGTTTTCGCTCGCCCAGCCACGACGGAGCCCCCGGCGGTGAGCGCCCGCGTCGGGATCGGCTACGACGCCCACCGCTTCGTCGCGGGACGCAGGCTCGTGCTCGGCGGCGTCGAGATCCCGCATGAGTTCGGGCTCGAGGGCCATTCCGACGCCGACGCCCTCAGCCATGCCGTGATCGACGCCGTGCTCGGGGCGGCGGGGCTCGGGGACATCGGGACGCTCTTCCCGCCGGACGACGAGCGCTGGCGAGGCGCGCACTCCCTCGACCTGCTGACGGTGACGCTCGGCAACCTGTACGGCCGGGTCGTGAACGTGGACGCGACCGTGATTTGCGAGGCGCCGCGGCTGGCGTCCCACCGCGCCGAGATGGAGCGGAACCTCGGCGAGGTCCTGTCGGCGCCGGTGATCGTCAAGGCGACCACCAATGAGGGGATGGGTTGGGTGGGGGACGGCGACGGCATCGCCTGCTTCGCGGTGGCGCTCGTGGAGCTCGACTGACCCCCGGCTTGCGACGGACCGGGGCACGAGCGTCTGCGACTAGGCTACGAGCCTGATGCTCCGCTCGATGGCAGGCAAGCTCTCCGCGGACATTGTCAAAGGCCCCATGAGCTACGTCGGCCGCAAGGTCAAGCTCGGGAAGCTCGGGCCGCTGAGCGAGGTGCCTTTCAACCTGAAGACCCTCGCCGGCGCCGGCGTGATCCACCCGGTGCGCCCGGACAAGCTGGCGCTGACGCTCCGAGTGCTGGCCCGCTGGGGCGCCTCGCCGGCCGCCGGGATCGCCGGGGCGGCGATCAACCATCCCGACGAGCCGATGGTCGAGGACGAGGCCGGATCGCTGACGTTTGCCGAGGTCCACCGCCGCTCCAACGCGCTCGCCCGGGGGCTTGCCGCGGAGGGCGTGGGGGAAGGCGACGGGATCGCGATCATGTGTCGCAACCACCGCGGCTTCGTCGAGGCGACGCTCGCCATCTCCAAGCTCGGCGCCACGGGCCTGTACATGAACACGGCCTTCGCCGCGCCGCAGCTCGCCGGCGTGGTCGAGCGCGAGCAGCCGGTGGCGCTGATCTACGACGGCGAGTTCGCGGGTCTGCTCGAGCCGGCCGCGGAGGCGGGCAAGGAGATCGGCCTGCGGCGCTTCGTCGCCTGGACCGACAGCGGCGACCAGGCGGCGGATCCCGCGCTAGAGGACCTGATCGAGGCCGGCGACGACCGCGACCTCGATCCCCCCGACGAGTCGAGCCGCTTTGTGATCCTGACCTCGGGCACGACCGGGACGCCGAAGGGGGCGCAGCGCGCCCAGCCCGACACCCTGGGGCCGTTGGCGGCGCTGTTCTCGAAGATCCCGCTCCGAGCGCGCGAGCGGACGATGATCGCGGCGCCGCTCTTCCACTCCTGGGGCTTTGCCCATTTCGTGCTCGGCCTGTCGCTCAGCTCGACCTACGTGCTGCGCCGCCGCTTCGACCCGGAGGAGACTCTGCGCGCCACGCAGGAGAGCGGCGCGACCGCCCTGATCGTCGTGCCGGTGATGATGCAGCGGATCCTCGAGCTGCCGAAGGAGGCGCTTGACAAGTACGACCTGCCCAACCTGCGGGTGACTGCCGCCAGCGGATCGGCGCTGCCGGGGGAGCTCGCCACCAAGTGGATGGACACCTTCGGCGACAACCTCTACAACCTCTACGGGTCCACCGAGGTCGCCTGGGCGACGATCGCGACGCCGGAGGACCTGCGTGCCGCGCCGGGCACCGCAGGGCGGCCGCCGCGGGGCACCGCGGTGCGGATCGTGGATGCCAACGGCAACGACGTCGAGCCCGGGAAGACCGGCCGCGTCTTCGTCGGCAACGAGATGGCCTTCGAGGGCTACACCGGCGGCGGAGGGAAGGACGTGCTCGACGGCCTGCTTTCCTCGGGCGACGTCGGCCACTTCGACTCCGAGGGCCGCTTGTTCATCGACGGGCGCGAGGACGAGATGATCGTCTCCGGCGGTGAGAACGTGTTCCCGCGCGAGGTCGAGGACCTGCTCTCCGACCACCAGGAGATCAAGGAGGTCGCCGTGATCGGCGTCGATGACGAGCAGTTCGGCCAGCGGCTGAAGGCGTTCGTGGTCCCCAACGCGGGCGCCGAGCTGACCGACGACGACGTCAAGGACTACGTGAAGTCAAACCTCGCTCGCTACAAGGTGCCGCGCGAAGTCGAGTTCCTCGACTCGCTACCGCGCAACGCCACGGGCAAGATCCTGAAGCGCGAGCTGGCTTAGCGCCCGACCTACTGCGCACGTTTTCCCTCCGCAGCCGTGGGTATGGGGCGTTGTGAAGGCAACGCCCAGGAGGTTTGGAATATGCCACCGCGCGGGGTCAAGAAGGGAACCAAGCGAGCCCGCCAGTACGAGAAGATCAAACGCAGCCAGAAGCGACGCGGCACCTCGGAGCGCCGCGCCGAGGAGATCGCTGCGAGGACCGTTCAGAAGGAGCGGGCTCGAGCGGGAGAGTCGAGGCAGAGCTCGCGAACCTCGACCCGAGACATCTCCTCGGGGCGCCGGGGCGGCCTGCGCTCGGGCAGCGGCGGCCCCAGGGGCCAGACCCGCGAACAGCTCTACAACCAGGCCAAGAGGCTGAAGATCGAAGGGCGCTCGCGGATGAACAAGCGCCAGCTTCTGGCCGCTGTCAACCGCAAGAAGGCATAAGAGAAGAGGCCCGCGACTTCGTCGCTGGCTCAGGCGAGGTTGCGCTCGGCACGGCGCTGGGCGGCGTCGGCGCGCATTCTCTCGTGCTCGACCTGGCGCTTGAGCTGGCGCAGCGAGCGGCGCAGATGGCCTCCCAGCTGTGGCGCCGAGACGAGCTCGGCGATCCAGCCGGGAATCCCGGAGCCGGCGACGCCGTAGGCGAAGCGCAGCTCAACCCGCGTGCGGCCATCGTCGAGCTCGCGCAGGCGCCAGCGCCCCCGCTGGTCGACCCCGAGCACCGAGCTCCACGCCATGTCGCGCCGTTCGTCCCATTCGACGATCTCGATCAGTCCGCCGACCTCCGCCGAGCCCACCCTGATCAGCATGCGGTAGCGGGCGCCGAGGCCGGTCCGCTGCTCGCCCGCGACCTCCCAGCGCGTGATCCCGGACATGAAGTGGAGATAGTTGGAGGGCTCCGCCAAGTAGTCCCACACGAGCGTCGGCGGGGCGGAGATGACGATCGATTCGTTCAGCCTCATTTGCCGTCTCCTATCGGATCACGGAGCTTGCCGGCCAATGCTCGATTAACCTATGACCGGAAATCGCCGCTCGGCCGCCAGCGTCTCAAGCGTCTCCTGCATCAGGTTGGTGACGTGGTCGTAGACCTCGCCGACGTCGGGCTCGTTGCCGAACTGCGCGCGGACATCGATCGGGGCCAGGACCTCGACTGTGATCTTCGCCGGCAGGGGGATATGGCCGAGCAGGTCGCCGACGTTGACTCCCCACGGAAGCGCGAGCGAGATCGGGATCACCTTCAGACGCAGCGTCCGGTCGACACGCAGGGCTCTGGCCAGCCGACCGCCGTGGCTGAGGAACAGCGCCGTCTCCTGGCCTCCAATCGAGACCACGGGCACGATCGGCACGCCGGCGTCCAGCGCCAGCCTGACGAACCCTTGGCGATTAGCGAAGTCGACCTTGTGTCGCTCCCAGATCGGGAGATGCACCTCCCAGTCCCCGCCCGGATAGACGAGCAGGGCGGCACCCGCGTCGAGCGCCCTCTGGGCGTGCTCGGGCGAGGCGGCGACGGTCCCGTAACGGCGCAGGATCTGGCCCACCGGGGAGGCGAGCACCAGGTTGTGCGCGAGCTGGTAGAAGGCTCGCTCCACCCCGAAGTACGTGTAGAAGGCGAGCGTGAACAGCAGCGTGTCGGGCGTCATGTTGCCGCCGGAGTGATTGGCGACGAGCAGCACCGGGCCCTGCTCGGGCACGTTGCCCATGTTCCGGACCTCGCCGCGGAACCAGAGCGTGGTCAGCAGCCAGGTGAGCGGCAGGCTCTCGCGGATGTAGTCCGGGTCGCGGTCGTCGAGGTCCGCGGTCAGGCTGCGGCGGATGCGCGCTGCCAGGCCACCGGCGAATTCACCCGCGGCGCTCTGACCGGCGCGGACCACGCTGCCGCCGGCTCGAGCGATCCCGTCGAACGCCGCGAGCCGGTCGCGCAGGGCGCCATCTTCGCCCCCGCTCTCGCCGCCGTTGCGCTTCGCCTGCTCGGCGAGCCCCTCCTGGTCAGCCATGGGGGCGATTCTATGCGGCACTGCTTCGGCGGCTCGGGGCCGGAGCCCAGGAGGAGCCGACCGATTGCGCGGCGACGTGCTCGCGGATCAGCCCGTTGGCACGCTCGGGCAGCTCCACCTGGGGAACGTGGCCGCACTCGCTCAGCACGACCTGGCGGGCGCGCGGGAGGACGCCGGCGACGTGCCTGGAGAAGGCGGCCGGGACGAGGCGGTCGCGATCGCCCCAGATGAACAGGACCGGCGGGCGCAGGCCGGCAAGCCGGGTCCACAACCCGCGTTCGCCGTCGGGGGGATCGAGATAGATGTTGCGGGCGGCGGCGAAGAAGGCGATCCGAGCCGAGCGCGACCGGTAGGTGCGGCAGAACTCGTCCGCGGCGATGTCGGCGGTGGCAGGGTCGAGTCGCTCCGGTCGCGCGAACAGGCGCCAGAACTGCTCGCGAACCCGCGCCGCCCGCAGCGGGTGCGGGATCGCCGCGAGCTCGGGACGGATCAGCTTCACCAGCGGGACCAGCTCGCGCCGGCGCCGCAAGG
>VAYK01000160.1 GCA_005884985.1 Actinomycetota bacterium
TGCCGCGCTGTTCACGGGCGACACGATCTTCGCCCTGCCGGGATTCCTGCTGGAGGACGTCCGCGACCCGACCGGAGCGGGGGACAGCTTCGCCGGCGGCTTCCTGGGCTACCTCGACGGCTGCGGCGCGTTCGAGCCCGACGAGGTGACGCTCCATCGCGCGATCGCCTACGGCACCGTGCTCGCGTCGTTCAACGTCGAGGAGTTCGGCACCGAGCGCATTCAACGCCTCGACGCCGAGGAGGTCGCGCAGCGCTACGCGGAGCTGCGCTCGCTGACGCATTTCGACGCGTCCCAGTAGACAGCGGCTCCGACCCTAAAGCCGCACGGCGACCAAAGCGGCGGCCAGCAGCATCAGCGCCGTGGAGAGGGCAGCCAGGGAGCCGTCCAACGGGGCGGCCAGGCTGGCGGCTGTGAGCTCACGCGTGGTGCCGTCGGCAAGCCGCTGCTCGCCTGAGACCGCGACCGTCCTGCGGCGCAGCTCGCGCGCCGGTGTAGAGAGCCGGCGCTGGGCGACGCTGAGGCCGAAGCAGGCGAGGGTCACGAGGACGCCCGCGGCCGCTTCGCCGAGAGAGTGGACGCCAAGCGCCATGGCCCAGAAGCCCGTGAGCGCCGGGAAGGCGCCCCAGGCTGCGGCGAACCAGAAGTCGGTGTGGAAGCGCCCGCCAACCAGCTCGAGGTTGTAGGCGAGCACGATCAAGGGCCCGGCGACCACGAAGGGCGCCAGGCTGGCGGAGACGACGAACAGCCCGGCGATGCCGATCGCCACTGCGCCGGCGAGTCCGGCCACGGCCAGGACGGCCAGCGTACGATCCGAGAGCGCCGTCCGGAGCGGATGGCCATTGAGCTCGTCGAGCGCGTGGGACGCAACCCCGACCGCAAGGAAGAAGGCCCCCAGCGCCGCCCAGAGGCGCACCGGATGGAACTCGGGCGCCGCCGCGGCCCCCAGCGCCACATAGCTCAGATGCCAGGCCGTGTACGGCGGATGGAGAAGCGTGACCAGGTCGCGCCATCCCCCCGGGCGGAGCGCATAGAACGCGGGCCGGCCCGCGGCCTCACTCACTGCGGATGCCCCACGTGACCACGCCCCCGCCGAGGCTCATCCGCTTCTGGCGCACGTCCGAGATCCCGGCTCCCTCCCAGAGCTCGAGCTGGCGCCTCAGCGGCCACCGGTCGTACAGCTCTTCGATGCTCGGCCCCAGGAATCGGCCCACCTCGTACCAGTCGCGACCGAACAGGCGGCCGGCACCCGGCAGGCCGATCCGCGTGTAGAGCCACCACAGCGGCCGCCATAGTGGCGGTTCGGGGAGGCCGAACTCCAGCGAGGCGATCCGCCCGCCCGGCCGCACCACGCGGGCGAGCTCCGCGAGCGTCGCCGCGGGATCGTCCACGTAGCGCAGCAGGTAAGTGAAGGTGAGGTGGTCGAACTCAGCATCCGCGAAGCCGAGATGCTCGGCGTGACCTTCGACCAACCCGATGCGCTCGGCCAGGCGGGGCTCACGCGCCAGCGTCTGCCGCGCCGCGGCGAGCATCTCCGCGCTTTGGTCGAGCCCGACCACCGAGCAGTGGTAGCGCCGCACCAGCTCCCGCGCCACCAGCCCGGTGCCGGTGGCCACGTCGAGCACGCGCTCCGTGGGACTTGCCTCGACCGCCGCCACCATCGCCCGGCGCCAGCGCGGATCCTGCCCGAAGCTGAGCAGCGCGGAAAGCAGGTCGTAACGGCGCTCAAGGCCCGCGAACAGCGCCAGCGCGCTGCGCTTGCGCTCGGAGCCGACGGCCTCCTCGGTGGCCAAGGTGCGAGAAGCCTCCCAGAAACGCCGCCTGAGATGGTCGTGGGGTCAGCCATCTCGTGCGCAACTGACAGAATGAGCCCGAGGGCACAACGAAAGACAGCTGCCAAGGAGGAGATGCGATGGCCACAGAGCAGCAAACCCCCCAAGCAGGCGACGGCGGCGTGGCCACCGTCGGCCCGCACACGCTGACGATCACCGACAACCGAACCGGCCAGACCTACGAGGTCGAGGTCACGGACGGCACCGTGAAGGCGATGGACCTGCGCCAGATCAAGGACTCCGACGACGACTTCGGGTTGATGTCGTACGACCCCGCGTTCACCAATACGGCCTCCTGCCGCTCGGCGATCACATACATCGACGGCGAGGCCGGGATCCTCCAGCACCGCGGCTATCCGATCGAGCAGCTCTGCGAGCACTCGAGCTACCTGGAGGTCGCCTACCTGCTCGTCTTCGGGGAACTGCCGACCGAGGCCCAACTCGAGCGCTGGCAGTTCGACGTCACCCATCACACCTTCGTCCACGAGGACATCAAGCAGTTCCTGCAGGGGTTCCGTTACGACGCTCATCCGATGGGCATGCTGCTCGCCGGGGTCGGAGCGCTGTCCACCTTCTACCCCGACGCCAAGCGCATCGACGACCCCGAGGAGCGCTACATGGCGGCGATCCGGATGATCGCCAAGGTGCCGACGCTGGCCGCCTTCGCCTACCGGCACAACATGGGCCTCCCATACGTGTACCCCGACAACGATCTCAGCTACCCGGGCAACTTCCTCTCGATGATGTTCAAGAAAACCGAGGCCAAGTACGAGCCCGACCCGCGGCTGGAGCGCGCCCTCGACGTGCTGTTCATCCTCCACGCCGACCACGAGCAGAACTGCTCCACCAACGCGGTGCGCGGCGTCGGCTCCTCGCAGGTGGACCCCTACTCGGCGGTGGCCGCCGGCGTCGCGGCGCTCTACGGCCCGCTTCACGGCGGCGCCAACGAGGCCGTGCTGCGAATGCTGCGGCGAATCGAGACGGTCGACAACGTTCCCGGCTTCCTCGAGGGGGTCAAGAATCGCGAGGAGCGGCTGATGGGCTTCGGGCACCGGGTGTACATGAACTACGACCCCCGCGCCCGGATCATCAAGCAGCACATGGACGAGGTGTTCGAGGCCACCGAGTACAACCCGCTGGTCGAGATCGCTCGCGAGCTCGAGAAGCGCGCCCTCGACGACGAGTACTTCACCTCGCGAAAGCTGTACCCGAACGTCGACTACTACTCGGGGATCATCTACGAGGCCCTGCAGATCCCGACCGAGATGTTCACGGTGATCTTCGCGATCCCGCGGACCTCGGGCTGGGTCTCGCAGTGGATGGAGCTGAACGACGATCCCGAGCAGAAGATCGCCCGCCCGCGGCAGGTCTACATCGGGGAACGGGATCGCGATTACATCCCGATCGAGCAGCGCCAGGGCCCCGAGAAGATCGTCGGCCCCCCGGCTCGCCGCCCGAAGCGCCAACGCCGCGGCGCGTAGCTCGATTCAGGAGGGACCGGCTGGCCGCCTACCGGCTGACGATCAGGCATGGCTCGGACGTGAAGCGCGAGGGTTTCGCGAGCCTCGACGAGGCCATTGAGGCGCTCGAGCGGCACGCTGGACTGATCCGAAGCGAGGGACCGCTGGACGAGGTCGGCGCGCTGCGCGACTTCGAGCCAGGCGAGCAGGTCCACGCTCGCCTCGAGCTGTCCACCGGCGGTCTGCTGCGCGGCCGCGAGGCGGGCGTCGACGTGATGGGCGATGGCGCCCTGGTCCCGTACACGGGCGTGATCCGCAAGCGCAGGCTGGAACCACGGGATGGCCAGAGGGCGTTCGACGCGGTGCGCGAGGCGCTGCGGTGACGAACGAGGCGGAGATCCCGAAGGGAAGCGTCGCGGTCGGTCGCCGCGTGCGCCTGCCGCGCGGTGCCGAGCCGCCGATCGCCGTCTACGTGAACGGCGTGCAGCAGACGGAGGGCGCCGACTACGAGCTCAGGCGTGGCGAGGTCCTCTTCGCCCGGACGCTGGTCAAGGAGCAGGTCGGCGGGGTGCGCTGGCTGGCGATGCTCCTCGGCCTGTTCGGCACCTACCGCAAGCACGAGACGGTGGACGTCGAGTACCGCCTCGGCGGCCAGGTCAAGCTGGCCTCCGACGTCGAGATCCTCGGCGACTGAATAACGAGTGACAAGCGCCGACGCGCTGATCACGGCACGGTTCGGTTTCCAAGCCGCGCTCGCGGCCCAATCGGGGAGGAGCGCTAGGCCGCGAGGCCGACCAGGGTCGCGATCCGCTCGCGATGCATGCGCGGGTCGCCGAGCAGTTCGGCACCGACCCTTGCCCGCTTGAGCAGGAAGTGGAGGTCGTGCTCCCAGGTGAAGCCGATGCCGCCGTGGACCTGGAGCGCCGAGGCGCTCACCCGCCAGGCGGCCTCCGAGGCGCGGGCCTTGGCCATCGACGCGGCAAGCGGCAGCGAATCGGGCT
The DNA here is from genome assembly GCA_005884985.1 of Actinomycetota bacterium. GTDB lineage: Bacteria > Actinomycetota > Thermoleophilia > Solirubrobacterales > 70-9 > AC-56. The sequence goes on from VAYK01000160.1 coordinate 4,294, forward strand.
CCGCGTCGGCCGTCCACGCCGCGTAATAGGTGAGCGAGCGCGCCTCCTCGGTGTTTAAGAACATCTCCGCGCAGCGGTGGGAAACCGCCTGGTAGGAGCCGATCGGGCGGTCGAACTGCTCGCGCTCCTTGGCGTAGTCGACCGCCATCTCCATCGCGCGCTGGGCGATCCCGGTGAGCTCCGCGCCGAGCGCGACCAGGGCCCGGTCGGCGGCCCCCTCCACGTCGCCGGGGAGCGGATCGCCACCGTCCGCCGAGACCCTCGCGTAGCCGCGGGTAGCGTCGATCAGCTCGACCGGCTCGATCTCGGCGTCGCTCACCTCGACCAAGACGGCGTCGTCGCCGTAGTTGAGGACGAGCATGCTGGCCCCGTCAGCATCGGGCACAAGATCGTTGGACCGGGGCTCGAACGCCGCCGCACCGCGCTCCCCGCCAGAGGCAATTCCGGGGAGCCAGCGCTCCCTTTGCTCATCGCTCCCCGCGTGACCGATGAACAGGCCCGCCGAGGCGTTGGACAGGAACGGCGTGGGCGCGCAGGCGTAGCCCAGCTCCTCGCACAGGATCGCCAGCTCGACCGTCCCCAGGCCCAGTCCCCCGTGCTCCTCGGAGATGGTGATCCCGGGCCAGCCCAGCTCGCGGATCTCGCTCCAGAGCGCGTCGTCGTAGCTGCGCGACTCGGCTGCCTCGCGCACCTTGGCCAGAGGGGAGCGCTTGGACAGCATCTCGCGGGCGGTCTCCTTGATCGCCCGCTGCTCGTCGTTGAAGCCGAAGTCCATCGAGGGCGCAGGAGTCTAGCCTGGCACACCGGGTAAAGGGAACGGACGATGCGCGTCTGTCTGATGATCGAGGGACAGGAGGACGTTCGCTGGGAGCACTGGCGAGCGCTGGCGTCCGCGTGCGAGAAGCACGACTTCGAAGCCCTGTTCCGCTCGGACCACTACGTCTCGGTGGACGATCGCAGGGAGCGTGGCTCCCTCGACGCCTGGGGCACGATCTGCGCCCTGTCGGCGATCACCTCGCGGATCCGGCTGGGGACCCTGGTCTCCCCCGTCACGTTTCGCCACCCGTCGACGCTCGCCAAGTCGGCGGTCACCGCCGATCACGTCTCCGGCGGCCGGATCGAGCTGGGCATGGGAGCCGGCTGGTGGGAGCCCGAGCACGAGCTGTACGGGTTTCCCTTCCCACCCACGCGAATCCGCATGGAGCTGCTCGCCGAGCAGCTCGAGATCGTCCGCCGCGAGTGGGGCGAGGGCGCGTTCTCCTTCCACGGAGACCACTACCGGATCGAGGATCTCGACGCCAGGCCGAAGCCCGTGCGCCGCCCGAACCTGATCATCGGTGGCAGCGCCGGGCGCCGGAGCGCGACGCTCGCCGCCCGCTGGGCCGACGAATACAACACGGTCTACGCGACGCCCGAGCTGTGCCGCGAGCGCCGCGGAGCGGTGGCCGCGGCGTGGGAGCGCGAGGGCCGCGACCCCGAGACGCTGCGCTTATCGGTGATGACCGGCTGCCTGGTCGGCGCCGACTCCGACGAGGTGACCGAGCGTGCCCGCAGGCTGGCCGAATGGCGCGGCGAGGACGCGGCCGACCCCGAGCGCTTCCTCGACGGGCTTCCGGAGTCGTGGATCGTGGGGACGCCGGCCGAGGCGATCGAGAAGCTGCGCCGGCTCACGGAGGCCGGCGTCGACCGGGTGATGCTCCAGCACCTCCTCCATCAGGACGTCGAGATGGTCGAGCTGATCGGCCGGGAGATCATCCCGGCCCTGGCCTGAGCTCGATCCCTAACGCAGCCTTGGCAGGCCGAGCACCCGCTCGGCGATGATGTTCTTCATCACCTCGGTGGTGCCGCCCTCGATCGAGTTCGCGCGGGCGCGCAGGAAGCGGTAGGCCCACTCGGACTCGGGCACCAGAGCGTCCGGCCCGAGCACGTCGACCGCGAGCTCGGTCAGCTTCTGATTCACCGTCGCCCACTCCCACTTGGCCAGCGATCCCTCCGGCCCGGGAATGCCGACCTTCATCTGCTGGGTGAGAGCGCGCAGGGCACCGAGCCGCAGCGCCTCGACCCCGATCTTCACCTCGGCGATCCGCTGGCGGATCAGGGGATCGCCCGCGAGCCCGCGCTCGTTGATCAGCGCGATCAACTCGTCGAGCTCCCGCCGCACCGTGATCGCCGACGCGGCGCCGAGCCCGGCGCGCTCGTGCATCAGAGTGGTGATCGCCACGTTCCAGCCGTTGCCCTCGCCCCCAACCAGGTTCTCGTCCGGGATGTAGGCGTCCTCGAGGAAGATTTCGTTGAACTCCGCTTCGCCGGTGATCTGGCGCAGGGGCCGGACCTCGATCTCGTCCTGGTCCATGTCGCAGATGAAGTAGGTGAGCCCCTTGTGCTTGGGGGCGTCGGCGTCGGAGCGGGCGAGCAGCATGCACCACTTCGCCTCATGCGCGTACGTGGTCCACACCTTCTGGCCGGTGACCCTCCAGCCGCCGTCCTCCTGCACAGCCCGGGTCTTCAGGGAGGCCAGGTCCGAGCCCGACTCCGGCTCCGAGAAGCCCTGGCACCAGATCTCCTCCCCCGAGAGGATCGGCTCCAGGAAGCGCTCCTTCTGCTCCCCGCTCCCGTGGGCGATCACCACCGGCCCGCCCATCACCAGGCCGAGCACGTTGGCCGGCGACGGGGCCTTGGCGCGCGCCATCTCCTCGGAGAAGATCGCCTGCTCGATCAGGGTTGCGCCGCGACCGCCGTACTCCTTCGGCCACGAGATCCCCGCCCAGCCGGCATCGTGGAGCTCGCGCTGCCAGGCGCGACGGAACTCGAACTTGGCCTCCTCGCCGTCGGGCTCCCGCCCGGGATGGTTCTCAACGAGCCAGGCGCGGACCTCGTCCTGGAAGGACTGCTCTTCCTGCGTGAGCGTCAGGTCCACGACGAGGGACTCTATCGCCGCAGCTAGCGCCGAAGTCGCGGGTTCAGTCGAACACGTAGAGCATCGCCAGGGCGGCGCCGACCCACGTGACCCCGGCGAAGATCATCCCCGGGTCCCGGGTGAGGATCGCCGCGGTGGAGCGCGTGTCCTGGCGGTCGTAGATCAGGTACAGGTACCGAAAGATTCCGTACAGCACCGAGGGGGCGGTGGCGAGCATTCGGCTGCCGATCAAAGGGCTGTTGACCGCGTAGATCGCGTAGCTCATGATCGCCGCGGCGGTGACCATGGCAACCGTCTGGTCGAGGAACGGCAGCGAGTAGTGCTCGAGCACCGGGCGGGTCACCTGCGACCCCGCCGCCCCCGCATCCGGCTCCGCCGGATGAACGGTCGCCTCCGGCTCCCTGACAGACGAGGAGGCGGCGGGCATTGATTCCTCCGACATCGCCTCCTGGCGCCGCTTGGTGAACCCGAGGAAGAGGGCGAGCATCGCGGTGCACAAGAGCAGCCATTGCGAGGCGTGCGCCTCGACCGCGACTGCGCCGGCGACGACGCGGAGGATGAACAGGGAGGCGATCGTCATCACGTCGAGGATCACGAGACGCTTGATGACCAGGGAGTAGGCGACGGTGATCACCCCGTAAAGCGCCACGAACCCGGCCACCTCGGCAGAGACCGCGGCCAGGGCCACCCCCACGCCGATCACCGTCAGGACCGCGGCGGAACCCCAGGCGAGCGGCGTGGCGAGAGCGCCACTGGCGATCGGGCGACGGCGCTTCTCGGGGTGCCGACGATCGAACGGCGCGTCGCACAGGTCGTTGAACAGGTAGCCCGCGCTGGAGATGGCGCAGAAGGCCACGAAGGTAACCGCGGCGTCGACGACCTGAGGCGACTGGTCGAGCTTCTGGGAGAACAGAAGCCCCGCGAACACGAGCAGGTTCTTGATCCACTCCGACGGCCGCATCGCGACGAGCAGCGCCACCGGCGTCGATCTGGCGGCCGGGGCGGGCGGCGACTCGGCGACGCGGGGAGCGGGCGGCCGCTCCTCGGTCAGCGTCTCCATGTGCGGAAGGTTAGGGGTCAAGGAGGACCCCCGGGTTGAGGACCCCGGCGGGGTCGACGGCTCGCTTCGCGGCACGGAGGGCCTCGGCGAAGGGGTCGGGGTGCTGGCGCTCGTACCAGGGGCGATGGTCGCGGCCCACGGCGTGGTGGTGGGTGATCGTGCCTCCGGTGGCGATGACGGTCTCCGAGACCGCCACCTTGACCTCGTCCCACTGCTCGACCTCGCCGCCGCGCTTCGCGGGGCAAAGCACCGTGTAGTAGGGAGCCGGGCCGTCCGGATAGACGTGCGTGAAGCGGCAGGAAAGCCGCGGCGATCCCGGACCGTCCGGCGCCGCGCCGCACGCCTCGGCGATCGCGCGGCGGGCCGTCTCCATCACCCGTGCGTGGAATTCCGGGAAGCGCTCCCAGGTGATCGCCGTCTCGAACGTGTCCGAGAGGACGCCGACCGCCACGAAGGTGTCACGGAGGTACGGGGCAGCGAGGAAGGCATGCCGCCAAGCGCCAACGGGGTCGTCCCGGCTCCCCTTCCCCTTCACCGCACCCGGCTCGCCGCCGTGGTCGCGGGCCGCTTCGAGTGCGACCCGCATCGGCTCGTCGACCGGGTGGTGGGCGGACTCGAACCCGAGCACGAGCAGGGCCTTCCCCGGCGGTCCGGCGTGAGTGAGCTCGGACTCCGCCGGGTCGAGCAGCCGGCAGTTGGAGGGGTTGAGGCCCGACTGGGCCAGCTCCCGGACCGCCTCGGCACCGCCGGCGAAGGAGTCGAAGGGGACACCAGCCGAGAGCTTCCAGCGAGGCCGCTCCCGGACCCGCACCCAGGCCTCGGTGATCACCCCGAGGATCCCCTCGGAGCCGAGCAGGAGACGGTCGGGGCTGGGGCCGGCCCCAGAGCCCGGAAGCCTCCGGCTCTGCCAGACGCCGCGCGGGGTGATCGCCCGCACGGACTCGACCAGGTCGTCGATGTGGGTGTAGAGGGTCGCGAAGTGCCCGCCGGCGCGGGTCGCGATCCAGCCGCCCAGGGTGGAGAGCTCGAACGACTGCGGGAAGTGGCGCAGCGTCAGCCCGTGCTCGCGGAGCTGGTCCTCGAGCAGGGGCCCCGCGGCACCGGCCTGAATCCGCGCCGCGCGCGAGACGTCATCCACCTCGAGCACTCTGTCGAGGCGGCGCAGGTCGATCGTCACGACCCCGGCGTAGGCGTCGCCGACCCGCGGCTCGACCCCGCCGACGACACTCGTCCCGCCCCCGTAGGGGATCGCCGCCAGCCGCTCCTCGGCGCACCAGGCGAGCACCGACTCGAGCTCGCGCTCGTCGCCGGGATGGGCGACCAGGTCCGGCGGGTTCTCGATCTGGCCCCGGAATCCGCGCACGACGTCGCGGTAACCCCTGCCGAGCGCGTGCGAGACGCGTTCATACGAGTCTGAGCGCATCAGGTGCGAGAGCGGCGGCGGCGGCTCAACGCGCGGCCGCGACAGCTCGATCGCCTCCAGCGGCACCGGATCCTCGACCTCCGTGGCGCCGAAGCCGAGCTGCTCGCGCACACCCGCCGCCTCCGCCTGGAGCTGCTCGCGGTTGAGCGCCTGGTCCTCGAACCCCCAGCCCCAGTGCTTGCGCCGCCGGGTCGCCGCGTCTACCAGTGAACGCCCCTCATCAGGTACGCGAAGGCAACCTGCTCCCTGGACGCCTCCTCGGTGGTTGCGTCCGCGGTCCTGGGTCCGGTCCGGACCTCCTCGCCGCGGGCCGCGCGCGAGTCGGGGAACAGCTTGTAGGCGCTGTTCAGGATGTAGTCGATCGACTTCGGGTTGATGGCGTAGAGGAGCTGGCCGAGGGTCCCGAGCGGGGTGGCGATCCGCTTCGGCTCGTGGATGATCGCCTCGCAGATCATGTCGGCCGCCTTCTCCGGAGTGATCGTCGGGAAGCGGTTGTACATCTTCGTCGGCGCGATCATCGGCGTTCGCACCAGCGGCATGTGGATCGTCGTGATCGTCACGCCGTCGTCGACGATCTCCGAGGCGATGCAGCGGGAGAAGGCGTCCAGGGCGGCCTTCGAGGCGACGTAGGCCGAGAAACGAGGGGTGTTGGTCTGCACGCCGATCGAGCTGACGTTGACGATCTGGCCCGAGCGGCGCTCGCGCATCACCGGCAATAGCTTCAGGATCAGCCTCACCGCCCCGAAATAGTTGAGCTGCATCGTGCGCTCGAAGTCGTGGAAGCGGTCGTAGGACAGGGCGATCGAGCGGCGGATCGAGCGCCCGGCGTTGTTGACCAGGACGTCCACGTGGCCATGTTGGGCGAGCACCTCGTCCGCCATCCGGTCGATGTCATCCATGTCCGACAGATCGCAGCGATGCACGTGGGCGGTGCCGCCGCGCCTTTCGATCAGCTCCCTGGTGTCCTCGAGCTTCTCCGGAGTTCGGGCGACGAGCAGGACCGTCCCGCCGGCGTCGGCGATCTTGAGCGCCGCCGAGCGCCCGATCCCCGAGGAGGCGCCGGTGACCAGCAACATGCGTCCCCGCACCGCCTTCTCCAGGGAGTCCCGGCCGCGCACCCGCCGCACCAGGCGCAGCACCTCGTCGGGGATCTGCTGCTCGACCACCTGGGTGGCCCCGCCGAGGAGTCCGGCCCTGCCTCGCACCGCACCCACCAGCGTGCGGTCGCGGAACAGGTCCGGGTCGAGGTGTCGCTCCCAGTAGTCCCAGAGCTTGTCGGCGTAGGACTCGAGCGGTGGCACCCTGATGTCGGTGCCCGCGAGCGCGGCCTGGGCCTCGCGGGAGTCGAAGCTGGTCGGATAGTTGACGTAGGTCAGCACCGCTCTCGGGATGCCCAGATCGGCGAGCACGCGATCCGCCACGAGGTCGAACGGCGGCGCCATGGCCAGCAGCGCTCGGACGACGGGCAAGAGCGCATCGACCGCGCCCGGCGGCACCCGTGCCGACGACTGCGGCGCATGCGCCGCGCCGGCGAAGATGTCGATCACCTCGCCGGCGGTCTTCGGGTTCGGATCGGTGAGGCTGAAGGCCCTGCCGTCGAGGCCCTCCTGATCGGCGATGTGGTCCATCGCCCGGACGACGAAGTCGACCGGCACGAGGTTGATCTCCCGCCCCTCGACGCCGATCATCGGCACCCACTGCGGCACCGCGTTGCGGAGACGGCGGATCAGCTTGAAGAAGTAGTACGGCCCGTCGATCTTGTCCATCTCGCCCGTCTCCGAGTGGCCGACAACGGAAGTACGGGTGGCCGTCGAGGTTCTCGGCCTCCTCGAACATGTCCTCGCGCCAGGTCCCCTTGTAGAGGCCGGCGGCGGCGATCGAGCTGACCATGTGGACGTGCCCGGCCTCGACGGCCTCGGCGAATTCGACCATGTGGCGGGTGCCCTCGACGTTGGCGAGCCGCTGGCTCTCGGCATCGGCGGTCATGTCGTAGATCGCCGCCAGGTGGAACAGATGGTCGACGTCGCCCCTGAGGCGCGAGATGTCTTCATCTGAGATCCCCAGCCCGGGTTGGGAGATGTCACCTGCAACCCCGACGAGGCGCTCGGTGTCCGCCCCCCAACGGTTCCGCAGCTCCTCGAGGCGGCCCCTGGAGCCCTCGCGCACTAGCACGTAGATGTTCCCCTCGCGCTCGAGCAGCAGCTCCACCAGGTTGCGACCGATGAAGCCGGTCCCTCCGGTGACGAAGTAGCTCATCTCCTCTCCTCCACGATCAGGATCCTGCGCAATCTCGGCCCTTCCGCGTCGCCCGTGACCCTACACTTCATCAAATGACCACCACCCAGTCGCCTCGCCGTTCGGCTCGGCGCCAGGATCAGCGGTGAGTCTTCATCTCCCTACCGACCCCGGCGACCCAGGCCAGCCGAGGACGAAGCTGGGTCGTGTCGACGGCTCGGAGGCGGGCGCCGAGCGGCGGCTGCTGCGCGACGGGATGCAGGTCCTGGCCCATGGGGCGCTCGTCTGTCCGGACTGCGCGCTGCCGCTTGCGATCGGCGGCCAGGTGTCAGCCGGCATGCGGCTTCATTGCGGCTTCTGCGACCACGCGGCCGCGGCGCGCGAGTTCATCGCCGAGGACGTCTACGACACCCTCGCCAACGAGGTCTACCTCGTAGCCCGCGTCGCCTAGGGGCGCTCCCCACCCACCCGTCGGGCGGCTACGCCCGCCGACCTCCCGCTCAGGCGCTGGCGAGGATGCGCGCCTTCTCGCGCTCGAGCTCCTCCGGGCTGAGCACTCCCGCCTCACTCAGCTTCGCGAGCCTCTCCAGTTGCTGGAGCCGCACTTCGGGGGACACGGTCTTCGAGGCGCCGGTCTCGCGGTGCCTGACTCGCGCCAAGCTCGTTCGCCAGCGTTCCGACCTTCGCTCCCAGGTCTCGTCGGGGAAGTCCCTGATCGCCTGCCACCGGAGCGCCTCCAAGCCCGCCACCAGAAGCGCGATCAAGACCAGCGACGGGATCAGCCGCCGGGTCCCCTCGGTGGGGCTCCACCAGAACACCAGTCCGACGATCGCCGCCAACACCGCGTAGGCGATCCCGCGCTCGCGCAGCAGAGGCGTGATCGCGCGGCGAGCCGTAGCGCCAACCGACCCGGGACCGGCGAGCCAGGCGCCGAGCACGATCACGATTCCGTAGCCGATCATCGCGGTCCCCGAGTCACGCAGCAGCGAGGTGCCGATGTCCCAGGTCGAGCTGGCCGCCGGCTCCACGGCGGCGGTGTTGGTCAGCGAGTCGACGACCGCGGTGCCTGCCAGGTCGCGAGCAACCAGCACCGCGATCCCGATGACGATGAAGCTGAATCCCGAGGCGCGCAGTGCGCGGCGCCGCCAGCCGCGGGCGAGGTAGATAGCCACGGCGTACAGGGCAAGGGCCACGGCCGGAAGCACGATCGCGAGCTTGCGCAGGAGGTTGACCAGGTCCTGGGCGAAGGAGAGCTCGTCGGCGCGCAGAACCTCGATCTGCGCGGCCTCTGGCGGCAACCTGCCCGCTGCACTCACGCCCACCTGTCCTCCCACCCGCTGGACGAGGGTGCCGAGGTCCAGGGTGACGACGCCGTTCTCGGTGGAGACCGTCTCGTTTCCGCCCTCGACGATGCCCAGGAACGTCGCGTGGGCACTCCGATTGGCCTTCTCCCATGCAAGCTGGACACGGGGACGCTGCAGAGCCTCGAGCGCAACCCGGTCGGCGAGCTGACGCAACCCTCCTGCCGCCGGCCCGGCGAGGGGTTTCGCCCGCGGGGGAAGGACGCCGGAGAGCTGCTGCTCCACGTTGACGTTCCCGTACAGCGAGTCGACCAGGAACCCGGCGACCGCCTGCTGGATGTCCTTGTTCTCGAGCAGCTGGCTTGAGGTCTCGGTCCACGTGTCGGTCTCCAGGAGCTGGCGCTTCGCCCAGACGGCGAACACCGCGAAGAAGCCGATCACCGAGGCAAGGACGACGAGCGCGATGGCCGTGCGCCGCATCGGCAGGCTCTCGGCGGTCATCGTCTGCGGTCCCTCCTTTGCAATGCCGGCGCGGCAGTCCTTTGCACGACTCGGCGGGATGCCCCGTGGGCACCGGCCGCGCACAGCACTCTCCCACATCGCAGGCGTCAGCGCCACCCTCTCGGCCAGGCCCATTTCACCCGCGCTTGACGCGCATCGGCGCCACCGGTCAGGTCATACACTGGGAGGAGATGGCGAACTCCGGGAGCATCGAGATTCAGATGCCCCAGATGGGCGAATCGGTGACCGAAGGCACCGTGCTCGAATGGCACAAGCAGGAAGGAGAGTTCGTCGAGGAGGGCGAGACCGTGGTCGAGGTCTCCACCGACAAGGTCGACGCCGAGGTGCCCGCTCCGGCGAGCGGCACGATCACCAAGATCCTCAAGGGCGAGGACGAGACCATCGAGGTGGGCGGGGTGCTCGCCGAGCTCGACCCGAGCGCAGCGGCCTCCGGCGATGGCGCCGCCGCCGAGGCGCCGGCGACCGAGGCCGCTGAAGGAGGGGAGCCGCAGCCCACGGAGCCCGAGCCAGCCGTGGCGACCGAGGCCCCCGACGCGGAGACGGTTCAGATCGTGATGCCGGAGATGGGCGAGTCCGTCGCTGAGGGAACGATCCTCGAGTGGCACAAGGAGGAGGGCGATCGGGTGGAGGAAGGCGAGACCGTGGTCGAGGTCTCCACCGACAAGGTCGACGCCGAGGTACCCGCACCGGCGTGTGGCACGATCACCAAGATCCTCGCCCAGGCCGACGAGACCGTGAAGGTGGGACAGGTCCTGGCCGAGATGGGCGCCGGCGAGGCGCCGTCGGGCGATCGGGAGAAGGCAGACGGCAGACCGCTGGAGGCAAAGACGGGCCCGGCGATGGCCGAGGTCGAGGGCGAGGTCGAGAGCGCCGACGGAAGACGGGTTTCGCCCGTGGCCCGCCGGATCGCGGCCGCCAGCGGGGTCGACCTGAGCGCCGTCAAGGGCTCGGGCCCGGGTGGGAAGGTAACCAAGGCCGACGTGCTGGCGGCGGCGGACGGCAAGGGCGCCGCCGCGGCAGCTGCCGCGGCACCCAGCGGCGAGGCGAAGCCGCTGCGCGGCCCGGCGGCAATGCTGGCGCAGGCGATGAACGAGAGTCGCTCGATGCCGACCGCGACCTCGTTCCGGACCCTCCCGGTGGACGTCCTCGACGCCAAGCGCAAGGCCCTCAACAGCGTGCTCAAGGATCGCGGCATGAAGATCTCGTTCACGCACCTGGTCGCCTGGGCGATCGTCATGGCGGCTGAACATTGGCGGGTGATGGCGCGCGTCTACGAGGAGCGCGACGGCAAGCCGCATGTGGTGGAGCCCGGCGGCGTCAACCTGGGGATTGCGGTCGACGTGGAGCGCAGGGGGTCGCGAAACCTGATGGTGCCCTGCATCAAAGGGGCCGACACGCTCGACTTCGCGTCGTTCCACACCTATTACGAGGAGCTGATCACCAAGACGCGCGAGAACGAGCTGACCGCCGACGACTTCCAGGGAACGAACATCACGCTGACCAATCCCGGCGGGTTGGGCACGGTCGCCTCCGTTCCCCGCCTGCTGACCGGCCAGGGGACGATCGTCGCGACCGGCTCGATCGCCTACCCGGTCGAGTGGGCTCATGCGCCGGCCGAGAAGATCAAGGCGCTCGGCATCTCGAAGGTGATGACGATGACGTCGACCTACGACCATCGCATCATCCAGGGGGCGGAGTCGGGGTCGTTCCTGCGCCGCATCGACCAGCTCCTCCAGGGCGAAGACGCCTTCTACGAGTCGATCGCCGAGTCGCTTGAGCTCTCGCCCGGCGTGACGGCAAACGCATACCCGGCCTCGGCATCGGCGCCGCCCCTGACGACGGACGCTGTACCGGCGGCACACGCGACGGCCCCGGCGGCGCCCGACAGCGAGCTGCTGCAGGCGGTTCAGGCGGCGACCTCGCTGCTCAAGGCCTACCGCACCCACGGGCACCTGGCGGCCCGCCTCGACCCGCTCGGCAAGGAGCCGAAGGGCGACCCGGCGATCGAGCCCGAGAACCTGAACCTCACCCCTGAGCTGATGGCGAAGATCCCGGCTTCGATTCTGCGCATCGGGGTCGAGGGCGAGACGCTGCTAGAGGCGCTGCCGCGGATGCGCGAGGCCTACTGCGGCACGATCGCCTACCAGATCGAGCACCTCGCCTCGCACGAGCAGCGCATGTGGCTGCGGGACATGATCGAGACCGGGGCGCATCGCACCCCGTTGGGCTGGGAGGAGAAGCGCGCCCTGCTGTCGCGGCTCGCGCAGGTGCTCCAGTTCGAGCGCTTCCTCCAGAAGGCCTATCTGGGTCAGAAGCTGTTCTCGATCGAAGGGCTCGACGCCGTGGTCCCGATGATCGACGAGCTGGTGACGCTCGGGCAGCGGAGCGGCGCCGAGGAGGTCGTGATCGGGATGGCGCACAGGGGCCGGCTCAGCGTGCTGGCCCACAACCTCGGCCGCTCCGTGGAGTCGACCCTGGCCGAGTTCGAGGGCGCGAAGGCCCTCGAGCAGGTGAAGGCGATCGCGGCGATTCCGCATGCCGGGACGGGCGACGTCAAGGCAGCTCAAGGTGCGCCTGTATCCAAACCCGAGCCATCTCGAGTTCGTCGATCCGGTGGTGACCGGCGGGGCACGCCACGCGCAAACCTCTCACTCCGGCCCCCGGCTGCACCACAACACGGCCTTGGCGGTTCCGCTGCTGCTCCACGGCGACGCGGCCTTCCCCGGCCAGGGAATTGTCGCCGAGACGCTCAACCTTCAGTCGCTTGCCGGCTACTCGACGGGCGGCACCGTCCACATCAT